>JBBDVD010000073.1:9880-14112 GCA_040903565.1 Minisyncoccota bacterium | reverse complement strand
GGGTAACGAGTAGAAAATGGCTGGGCCAGCTTTACCATCGATTCATATACCGCCGCGTCACCATGAGGGTGAAAGCTACCAAGCACGTCTCCCACCACTGTCGCTGACTTTTTAAAACGCGCTGTTGAAGTAAGACCGTTGAGTCTCATTGAATATAAAATACGACGATGTACCGGCTTTAGACCATCGCGCACATCAGGTAAAGCGCGCGCGGTAATAACCGACATGGCGTAGTCGAGGTAGGCAGTGCGCATCTCTTCGGCGATAGACTGGGGGATGATTCCGCGATGAGAATCAGGAATTGGTGTCGGATCAGTAACGGTTTTTTTCGGCATAAAATCTAGGTTTTAGTTTGTCGGTGGGAGTTTATAGTGACGCTTCGCGTCTTATCTGTAGACAAAAATAGCTTCGCGATTTTTTTATACTATGACCTATAAACTATCCCCTATAACCTCATTATTATAACACATTTCTATCTGTTTTGCAGAGATGAAGTGGCTATCTGGATAGAGCGCGGAGTGGTGGTCGCTGCCGGGGTTGGAGCTTCTAGAGAAGGCTGTGTCTCCTCCTTTTCGGTAGTAGAAGCCCTTTCCTCACCTTCCCGAGCATCTTCATTTTCTTCCCCGGCTTGAATGTTAAAAAAGTCATTTTTAATCTCTCCGAAAAATTGTGAGAAGGCACTGGCTGTTTGTTGACCTTCGTCGACAGTAAACGGCTCACTGCTCTGAAAATTTATCGACAACGCCATAAACCAGACCAGACCAATCACACCCGTGATAGAGACAGCTCCCCAAAAAGCATACCGCTCGCGAGAACTTTTTGATTTTTGAAGAAACTTTTCCAACATATTGTGAGAATTTCAAATGACAAATTTCTAATTTCGAATCAATTACTTAATTGTCGAATGAGAGAAATATTATAGATTAGAACACGGGGAATTATTTCGAAACTCGGAATTGAAGTTTGAAAATAAAGCGCGACCATGGCACAAAAATTAGTATACTCTAATTTTTTAACACCACAATCTCACCAGACATGACTGAAATGTCTTTCTTTTTTATGGTCAATTTCTCTTGAGGTTTGATATTTTCGACGCCTTCCTCTTTAAGGAACGCCCCCAAAGATTGTTTGTCGTAGTTCATCGGTAGAATTAGCCGGGCCTCCAGTTTCACCGCCAACTTTGAGGCTTGAGGTACCTCCAAAACATCTCCTCCTCCGATTGGAAGAAACAATATGTCTATATCGCCCAGTTCTGAAAGAATCTTGGAATCTATTTCGGGAGATTCAAGCGCTCCCAGGAAGACCATGTTTATACCCTCGAAGTGAACCTGATAAATGGTGTTGTAGTGAGGAGAGCCGTCGTAGGTAGTCAGGATTCCGAAGCCTCGAGCCGTTACGTCTCCAATTTCATACTCGCCCGGACCATCAACAATAAAAGGTTGCCGCGAACCGTGCGAGACTTGGTCTCTGCCATTAAAGTCGGGATGTTTGAGCGATATGAAAGCGGCGTCGGCCCCAAACTTAACCGGGCTAAATCGCTTAGAATCTTTGCTGGGAGGGTCAAAAGCAATGGTTGTATCCCCGAAGGAAACCTTAAAACACTGACCGCCGTGATGTGTAATTATCATAACGGGTAGTATAAAGTTAAAAGATGAAAGTTGAAAGGGTTGTTAGGAGTTACATTGTTGCATAGGATGGAATAGTTTTTAGTTGACAGTTGTCAGTTTTTAGAAAATCTTGATTTCTGAACCTAAAACCTAAAAACCCTGAACCAGGGTAACCATGTAACCGAACTACCAACTAAAAACTGATAACTACAAACTAGAATCAGGCTGGCCCCCACACCTATTATGCCGTCGCTCCGTTTTGTCTTTAGTCCGTCCTAATCTTGTCAGAGACTGCCATGAATAGTGATTTATCGTTAGTGGAAACGGAAATTCGCAAAACAACGACACAATAGGTGTCGGGGACTTGCCCCCACACCTATTGTGTCGTGGTTTTGCGGAGACCAGTTTCCATAAGTGACATACCACCGCTGATGATAGTCTCTGAAATTGGATAGCTAAAATGACGGCAAAACGTAGCGACGGCATAATAGGTGTGGGGGATGGCTTTTTTTTTATTTAATGGTACTATGCGCCAGCACTTTATTAGTTTCTAGCGGGGTGTGGTAACACCGTTCATAAGGAAAGGGCTGGCTACGAATCAAACACAAAAGATTGATCGTATCCAGTCCGCGGCCATGAGTAAAGGTTGAACGGAAACACACCGCCGGAAAAAGCAAAACAAAAAACGATGTCAGAAGTAATTACAGCACCAGAAAATCTTGGTGTGATGCAGAAGTTTATCAACGAAAGCCCTGAGCCGCCAAAAGTTGGCGACATCATCGAGGGTACAGTCTCGGCCGTTGGTCGCGCTCGCGTATATGTAGACCTACCGCCTTTCGGCTCAGGTCTTATCTTTGGTCGCGAATACATGAACGCTCGCGACATATTGCGCAAGATTTCAGTTGGCGACACTATCGGCGCCAAGGTAGTTGATGCCGGCAACGAAGACGGCTATATCGAGCTATCTCTCAAAGAAGCTCGCCAAGCACTTATTTGGAGCGACGCTGAAGCAGCCGTTAAGAATCAGACCATCTTCAATCTTGAAGTTAAGGAAGCCAACAAAGGCGGCTTGATCCTCGATTGGCAAGGTATTCAGGGATTCCTCCCTGCTTCCCAATTGTCTACCGACAACTACCCTCGCGTAGCTGATGGTGATAAGGATAAAATTCTCTCTGAGCTTATGGGCTTGGTGGGTAAATTCCTCTCAGTCATTATCATCACCGCTGACCAGAAAGAGAACAAGATGATCTTCTCCGAAAAGAGTTCAGAGGAGAAGGAGGAGAAGGAGGCTAAAATCAGCCGTTACGAAGTGGGCGCTATACTAGACGGCGAAGTAACAGGTGCGGTTGATTTTGGAGTATTCGTAAAGGTGGAAGATGGACTTGAAGGACTAGTCCACATCTCCGAGCTCGACTGGGGCTTGGTGGAAAATCCCCGTACTCTCTACAAGGTAGGCGACAAAATTCAAGTGAAGGTGATTGAGGTGAAGGACGACAAGATTTCCCTCTCTATCAAACAGCTGCGCGAAAATCCTTGGGTCACCGCCAGCAACAAATACCATAAGGATCAAACTGTTGAAGGTGTGGTGATCAAGTTTAACAAGCATGGCGCACTGGCTTCCATCGAGGAAGGAGTGGCCGGGTTGGTACATATCTCTGAGTTTGAAAATGAGCAAAAACTTAAAGAGGCTCTATCACTTGGCGGCGTGTACAAATTCAAAATCACGCTTTTTGAACCAGCCAATCAACGAATGACTCTTTCCTTTAAAGACGTTCAGTAGAAGTAGAATAAAAGACCGCGGCCTTCGGCCGCGGTCTTTTATTCTATTTAAGAAACTGTCTAAACTCTCACCACAAAGATAAATCTTATAATATTGTTTCGGGTTGTCGTAGCCAAAAATCTGGCTGCAAATTGTGTCTTGCTCGTCGCCATATACCAATATGGCTTCTCACAATACAAAATTTTCGCTCAGATTTTTGGCCACTTTGAACCTCGATGAGATTTTAGACAATTTCTAATTAAAACGAGTCATGGCGCTACTTCGACCGTCGACAACAATTGTCTCCAAAATCGAAGCCAGCTTCTCCTTTAGCCCCAACAACTTTTCAAGCTCTCCTCTAGATAAACGACCAAGGACGTAGTCGCCTAGTTTGTCTCCCTCCGGTCGAACAAGCTTGCCCCAAAAATTACGTCTGGCGATACCAACTCTAATGCGAGTAAAGTTCTTTGTGCCTAAAGCTGAAATTATAGAAGCGAGACCATTGTGTCCGCCACTTCCCCGACCAAATGATATTTTCAGTTCTCCAAGCGGAAGATCGATGTCATCGTAGACAACGATAAGATGGTCGGAAGCTTCGCTTCCGACCATCTTCACCACCGCTTTCCCTGATTCATTCATATATGTATCAGGGAGAAGGACTTTCATGCTATTCCCCGCCACTTCTTTGTCGACTATGCGACTGTCTAGCGACAAATCCGACCAACCACGATCGCGCAAAGCTTCAACCAATAAAATCCGGCCGGCATTATGTCTGGTGTGATTATATTTTTCTCCTGGGTTACCTAAGGCCACAACGGTATACATATCTTTAGTATACCCCCACACCTACTTTAGGTCACCCAAGA
>JBBDVD010000073.1:6807-9780 GCA_040903565.1 Minisyncoccota bacterium | reverse complement strand
TGGGTTGCTAAGTTACAAGGTTTCTAAGTTTCTGAGTTACTAGGAGACAATCCAGGGTGCGCCTACGGCGCATCCTGTGACTTAGCAACTTAGTAACTTAGCAACTAACTAACCCATCAATCCTCACAAAAGTTTCATGTTTGGTTTTTTTGAAGTATAATCAGATAAATCTTTGCTGTATTGAAATCAAAAATATGAATCAAAACGAACAATTACAAGATACTACCCCGACTCCTCCCGTCACGACTGAAAAGCAAGCTAACGAAAACCCTTTCTGGGAAATTCTTCGTTTTGGTCTTATAGCTGTGATCATTGTCCTTCCCATCCGCTGGTACGTAGCGCAACCTTTTATAGTCTCTGGAGCTTCAATGGAGCAGACTTTCCACAACAACGAGTATCTTATAGTTGACCAGGTGACTTATCGCTTTAGAGACCCAAAACGGGCCGAAGTGGTAATTTTTCGCTACCCTCATGATCCCTCAAAATACTTCATCAAGCGCGTGATTGGTCTGCCGGGAGAGACTGTTTCTATAGAAAATAACTCCGTCACGATTACCGACCCCGACAACCCGGATAGTTTTGTCCTCCACGAACCCTACATAGCCGGAGAAGAAACAACCGGCAATCAGTCAATCACCCTTGGAGAGGACGAATATTTTGTCATGGGAGACAACCGTACCCACAGTTCCGACTCGCGCACTTGGGGCGCTCTAGACAAAGGCGAGATTGTTGGCCGAGCATGGCTTCGGCTCTTCCCTCCTACCCAATTATCTTTTTTACCGGGAAGTTACACAACTAAATGATTATGGAAATAAACGCCAATGAGTTTCTAAAGCACGCCATCCGCACAGCGGAACATTTTGGCTTTCGTTCAGGGACGGCTTGGCGCGGAAGGAAGGAGTGCGTGGATTGTAAAGTTTCCTTGACACACACGGCTAAAGCCGAAGAAAGGCGGCAAGATGGAAATTTTGGTTTACTGGCAGACGGTATAAACGCCTACACTTCCAGCAAGCTACACGCCATTGAAGAACCTGTTTTTTACTACAGCATAGAACAAGTCCCTCGCACTGGCGAAATGGCGATAGTGTTCCAAATATTTGGGGTTGAAAAAAGTATCGCCGAAGCAGTCTTGATTCAAACCGTACGTTCTTTGCTTTTTGCCGTTGGTCTAAAAGATCACACGATTCGTATCAATTCTCTTGGCGACCGCGACTCTCAAGTTCGCTATCAACGAGAACTAACGTCTTTCTTTAGAAAAAGACTGGAAGATATGCCGCCGACTGCTAGAGAGCTATTGAAGGAAAGCGCGACATCTACTCTTTTGCACCTAATGGAAAAAGGCCACGACTTGGCATACAAAAGTCCAAGTCCAATGGAATATCTGAGTGACGGAAGTCGCCGACACTTCCGTGAGATAGTCGAATATCTCGACATGAGCAACACTCCTTACGAAATAGATCCCAAGCTGATAGGGCATTATAACTGCTACCATGATGCAATCTTTTCCCTTGACTTGACCGACAGTAACGGCCTACCTGTCAACGACCAGCCGCTCAGTATCCGGGGTGGTCGCTACGGAAACTTCTTTGAGAAACACCTCAATAAAAATGTTCCGGCAGTAGGGGCGGTGCTGGTCTTGCAAGGAAAAAAAGCTCCGGCCCGAATACCCCGACCAAGGGTCAAAAATCCTTCAGTTTATCTGATCCACCTGGGCTTTGCTCCCAAAATACGCTCTCTTCTTTTACTCGATGAACTTAGTAAGTCAGATATTATTATCGATCAAAATCTAGCCAGCGATTCTCTCTCCAACCAACTACGCCGAGCTGAGGAAAAAGGCGCCCGCTATACGATTATCCTGGGACAAAAAGAATACGTCGACAGAAGCGTCATCCTGCGCGACATGATCGGAAAAAGCCAGGAAACCGTGCCGTTTGAAGGCCTACTATCCCGCCTTAAAAAAATGCACTCTTAGAAAATCTCTATCTGTTCCTCCCACAATTCGTCTACTGCATTCTTGCATCACCAAAAAAAGTGTGATATCTTTGTGCCCACATATGGCAATTAATGTAGCAGTTGAAAAGAACAACAACGAGAGTAGCGCCAACGTTATTCGTCGTTTTCAGAAGCGAGTCCAGAACTCGGGCATAATTCGACGATTGCGCGACGAACGCTATCATAAGCGAGTAAAGAGCGAGAACGTCCGCCGGACCGCCCGCTTGAAGAAACTGGTTAGCAAGGCTGAGTACGATCGCCTATACAAGCTTGGTAAGACTGCCGAAACACCTTCTCGCCGATAAGTCTTTTAAAATCACCGCGCGGCAAAGCCGCGCGGTGATTTTGTAACACCAATCCCAATTAATGCTTTCTGTGAAGACACCGACCAAAATTTCGAGCGAAAAGCTTGGCTGGAGTCCGAACTTTATTAAGATAAGGTGAGGGCGAAGCCAAGTTTTGCAGCCGAAATTTTGGTCGGTGATAGAAATGATTAATTGGGGCTGGTGTAATATAATATGAATATGTCTACCACTGTCAGCCACACCACTCGTTCCTTCCCTCGTCTATCTTACGAAAAAGTAAAGAATGACATCCTGGGAAGCGAGTACGAACTTTCTTTGGTGTTTGTCGGAGAAAAACGGGGGCGAGAAATAAATCGCCAATCTAGAAATAAGACCTATGTGCCCAATGTGCTCTCCTTCCCTTTGTCTTCCAAAGCGGGGGAAATATACATAACCCTGGCCGTCGCCAAACGAGAAGCTCCAACCTTCCGTCATTCGTACCCAAAACACGTTCTGTACCTTTTTATTCACGGCCTCCTGCATCTCAAAGGTTTAGATCATGGTAGCAAAATGGACATGTTGGAAGAAAAGTACCTTAGAAACAGTCTCAAAACCTACGCTAACAGTAAAAAGAGGACTTGAGCTCCGGAGGTTTTGAGACTGGTTCTAGAAAAGCACGGTTAATCCACAATAATTG
>JBBDVD010000073.1:1853-6707 GCA_040903565.1 Minisyncoccota bacterium | reverse complement strand
GCTCCGGAGGTTTTGAGACTGGTTCTAGAAAAGCACGGTTAATCCACAATAATTGAAGGAGAGAAACTGTCTGAAGTCTCGCATCCGAATAAAGAGACAAAATTTCCAGGCAAAAAAAACAAGATGGAGCCTTCGCCATATCTGTATATGGTGAAGGTGAAGCGAAGATTTTTGACGGAAATTTTGTCTCTTTAACGGTCTCTTTAACGGATGAGCGATGGGTTAAAAGTTATATTGCGACGAGACTTCAGACAGTTTCTAAGCAGTGCTATAATCATCAGATGAATCCCGTCAGAAATCACGGACGCATAAATACGATGATATTTGGTCGAAAAGAAATTATAAGCCACCTAATAATAGGAGCGGGCGCTTTGGCGTTCGTATCTTATTTCTAACGGGATGAAAGAGCGTGTGACTGTCGGCATTGATGTTGGCACATATCAGATAAAAGTAGTGGTAGCCAAAACGATACCGGGTGGCTCTTCTCCTATGCCTCAAATCGTCGGTGTCGGCTACGCTGAAAGTCGCGGCCTACGTAATGGTTACATCATAAACGAACAGGATGCGGTCCGCAGTATCAAGAGCGCCGTTATTCAAGCCGAGAAGGTTACCGGCCTCCCTATAAAAAAAGCCTATCTATCTATCGGCTCTATTGGTTTGGGAGAAATATTTTCCCACGGCGAAATAATCACATCTAGAGCTGACTCTGAGGTGACCGATAGCGATATCGAGAAAGCTATGCAAGATAGCGAAGAGCGCGTCCAAGAGCACATACCCAATAGAAAAGTTTTACATGATATACCGCTGGCCTTCACCCTTGATAATGAGGCGGTACTCGGCCGACCCTCCGGACTGCGAGGAACCAAACTCGAAGTAGACACTCTATTCATCAACATCATCGAACAACACTTGTCAGATTTGATAAACGCGGTCGAAGCGGCCGGAGTCGGAGTTGAAGACGTAATGGCTTCGCCATTGGCTGCCAGTTTTGTCGTTTTATCAAAAGCCCAAAAACGGGCCGGTTGCGTCATAGCTAACATCGGCGCAGAAACACTTTCTATCGCTGTTTACGAAAACAACCTGCCCGTTTCTGTAGCCGTATTTCCGCTGGGGAGTAACGACATTACCAACGATATCGCTCTCGGTCTCAAGATACCCCTTGAGGAAGCGGAGAAACTGAAGCGGTCAGGCGGAAGCGGTGCTTACTCAAAAAGAAAGTTGGACGAAATAATAAACTCTCGCCTGTCTGATATTTTTGAACTAATAGATACTCACCTTAAAAAGATAAAGCGCGACGGACTCTTGCCCGCCGGAATAATAATGACTGGTGGAGGATCAAATATTTCCGGCATAGAGGAGGTCGCCAAACACGCCCTACGCCTGCCTGCTAAGGCTGTGACGCTAGATCCGGGAATAAACGGCAAGATCAAAGATCCTTCCTGGGCAGTCGCCTACGGTTTGTGTGTCTGGGGAATGAACGACGACCAGGACAGCACTGGTATCGGTATTGCCAAGCAAGCCAAAAATTCCATTCTAAATTGGCTGAGTCAATTTCTGCCGTAGGCACTCAAGTTTAAAAGTTTGTAAAGTTGAGAGTTTATAGAGTACAAAAGACGGCCCGAAGGGCCGCTTTTTTTCTTTCAACTTTACAAACTTTCAACTTTTAACTAACCTTGTCAATCACACGAAACGGGGTAATGTCAATATAGTGACAGATTTTTTTATGCCTGTATCATAGGTATAAAGCACACGTCGTGGGGATGTGCGTTACATGCCATACTCAATTAATCCATTCCGCCCAAGTCTCAAAATTAGCGGTTACGACTTGTTTAAAAATACTCTACATATCCCGATATGTCTCATATTTTTAAACTTCGTCTCACTCGCTAATTTTGAGACTTAACGGAAGACCTTAATTGGGAATGGCACGAATTGTTAATCTAAAAGTTTTTATTATGGAGCAAATCAAATCAGACGTCGAATCATTTGCCCGAATTCGCGTAATCGGTGTCGGTGGTTCAGGTAGCAATGCTGTCAACCATATGTCTGCCTCAAAAGTGAAGGGTGTGGAATTCATCTCTATCAACAGCGATGCTCAAGATCTCCATCATTCTCAGGCTAAAAAGAAAATTCACATCGGTAAAAATCTTACTCGCGGACTCGGAGCAGGAGGCAACCCTGACATGGGTCGCCGCGCTGCCGAAGAAACCCGCGAAGAGATAGCCAACGCTCTCAAAGGATCCGACATGATATTTATTACTGGCGGTATGGGTGGCGGTACCGGCACTGGTGCTTCACCTATCGTAGCTAAAATCGCTCGCGATAGTGGTGCACTCACTGTAGGCGTTGTTACCAAGCCTTTCTTGTTTGAAGGCCAAGAGCGTATGCGTCAGGCCCTTCAGGGTATCGAAGAACTTTCTCGCGAAGTTGACGCTCTTATCACCATCCCCAACGATAGACTCTTGGCTATCGTCGATAAAGATACAACTGTCAAAAACGCCTTCCAGATGTGTGACGATATTCTTAAAGACGCTGTCGAAGGTATCTCCGACCTTATCACCACTCCAGGCATCATCAACGTCGACTTCGCCGATATTCGAAGCGTGATGGAAAACGCCGGTTCGGCTCTGATGGGTATCGGTTTATCTTCCGGTGAAAAGCGGGCTGAAGAAGCAGCTCGTGAGGCTATCAATTCCCCGCTCCTGGAAGTCTCTATTAATGGCGCTAAAGGAGTTCTCTTTGCCATCGCCGGCGGCGAGGACTTAGGGATGCTCGAAATCCAAGATGCTGCTCGAGTCATTACCGAATCTATTGATGCTCATGCCAAAGTTATCTTCGGCGCAATTAAGGATGACAAGCTGAAAAAGAACGAGGTGAAAGTAACAGTCATCGCCACCGGATTCCCGGAAGGTCGGTTAGAACGTGGTGAAGTAGTAATTTCTGCCCGACCTGAGCGAGGTGAAAAAGAACAAGATGATGCTGGTGTACGTGGACGTATTTTCAACTCCATACCGACGTCTCGTCGCGAAGAAAAGGAAGATAAACCGGTGGAGACAGTCAAGCGTGAATCTGCCCAAAGCCGCGAATCTAAACCGGTTGATCCCGTAGATGAAGAGGATGATGACTGGGGCGCGGTACCTGCTTTCCTTAGAAGGTCTAAACTGAAGTAGAGTAAGGTAACCATCTATTACCTCATTCGTATTATTTGTCACAAGGCAGGTACGGCGAGGCGCAGCGATGTGAAGCTGCGGCTTTAGCCCGCCGCAGCTGAAGCAGCGAGCCCGGGGTGAGAAAGCATAGGATGCTTTCGCAAGAGGTTGTCGATGAAATTCCGCACGAATGCGGAATTTCATCATACAACCTGAACAGTTTCTGTAAGAAAGAAGTGCTTAGTAGAATTGGAGCGTAGCGAACAATTATACTTAGCAACTTGACCCCGGTTCCAGCGTTTCTACGAGAAAGATCTATTTACAATCCAAAGGGCGCGCCTACGCCCCCACACTCAATCTCTCGTGGTTTTGTGGATACCATTTTCCACAAATACTAAGTCACCATTTATAACAGTCTCTGAAGTGAGACATATGCCTGGAGTCAAAACGTAACGACGAGAGATTGAGTGTCGGGGGCAAGGCGCGCCCTTTGTGGTACAATTTCCACTGTTTAATCCTAAGAGACAGAAATAAATGCTTGAATACGACCTCATAATTATCGGCGGTGGACCAGCCGGAGCCGCCGCCGGCGTTTACGCTTCCCGTAAGCGACTAAAGACGCTACTCATTACCAAAGAATGGGGCGGACAAAGTATCGAATCCACCGATATCCAAAACTGGATAGGAACTCCTTCCATCTCCGGTCCGGACTTGGCCAAATCTCTAGAGCAACATGTGCACGCCTACGCTGATGACGTCCTAACTGTTAAATCAAAGACCCTGGCGACCGCAGTTCTAAAACAAGAAGATGGCTTCCAGATCACCCTCCAGAATGAAGAGGTCGTTCTTGCCAAATCAATCCTGATAGCCACGGGCTCCAAGCGTCGCGCTCTGGAAGTTCCCGGAGCGGATATTTTTGAAAACAAAGGCCTCACCTACTGCGCCTCCTGCGATGGGCCGATGTTTGGAGGCCAAGACGTGGCGGTTATTGGTGGCGGCAACGCTGGCTTTGAGACCGCTGCCCAACTATTGGCCTACAGCAAAAGTGTGACCCTTATTCACCGTGGAGAAAGCTTCAAAGCTGAGCCTATCACCGTCAACAAAGTCCTCTCTCATCCAAACATGCGTGCTATCACCAATGTCGACGTTCTTGAAGTGACTGGAGATAAGTTTGTAAACGGAATAAGATTTAAGGATAAAAATACGGGAGAAGAAAAGCAAATTTCTGTCAGTGGAATTTTTGTCGAAATAGGCATGCTACCAAATACGCAATTCGTGAAAGATTTGCTGCCACTAGATGAACATGGTCGTATCAACATTGACCCTTGGACCCAACAAACCGACCTCCCCGGCATATGGGCGGCTGGTGATTGTACCAATATAAAGTATCACCAAAACAACATCGCTGCTGGTGACGCCGTCCGAGCCGTGGAGGATATCTACGTCACCCTGAAAACGAAGTGAGGTTGGAGTTAGAAAATAGTAATTAGAGAGTAGAAAATAGAATTAAGGCCGGAGCGAAGCTCCGGCCTTAATTCTATTAGAAACCTAGAAACTTGACGACTTAGAAACCTAGCAACTTAGTAACTAGGCAACTAAATCTTAAAAGAGCGGCGCCTTTGGCGCCGCTCTTTTAAGATTTTGTACCTGATTTCTTTTAAAAATAGATGAAGACGTGCTGTTTGGAAGAAATTTTATGACTAAG
>JBBDVD010000073.1:0-1753 GCA_040903565.1 Minisyncoccota bacterium | reverse complement strand
CGTACAATAGGCGTACGGTGCAGGAGTAAAATTTCTGAAAACAGTGCGTATTCGGTATTTTTAAGATAAATCCTAAATCTTGAAGAAAGTCCCAACAAAGAAAGCAATCGTAGCCGCCACAGAACCAACCAACACTACCTCCATCAAAGAGCGCACAATACCTGTTCCTACCATTTTCCATTTCAACAACCCCAGCAACACTAAAGCGAGGAATGTACCCACAGCAGAGACCTGAAATACCAATGTCGCGGAGACGTCTCCAAGAAAAACAAAAGGTAAGATTGGTACAGCACCAAATACCAGAAACGAGCCGAAGGTGATAAGTCCTGTCAAAACTGGATTATCCCCACGAGGGTCAGACATTTCATGTTCATTGGCCATCATAAAGTCTAGCCAATAATCTTCGTTTTTGCTGTATATGTCGGCCAGAGTATTGGCATCCTCCGCACTAAAACCTTTAGCCAACATTATCTCGACTGTCTCTTTCCGCTCAGTCGTCGGGTCACTTTGCAACAGTGCTTTCTCTTTATCGCGCATTATCTGATACTGATCCTTTTCGGAACGAACCGATAGAAAATTACCCAATCCCATAGAAATAGCATCTGCAAAGAGATTAGCCAAACCAAAAAGCAACACTAGAACAAATGACAACTGTGTCGTTAAATCACTCGAGAGCGCGGCTCCAGAAAACCCTGACACTACCGCAAAAGTGGTGACTATACCATCCACTCCCCCATACACCATCTCTTTGAAGTACTCAGAAAAAGATTTTTGTTTGCCTCTATTGATCGAAGAAGACAGATCGGCGGTCGTGGTTTGATTCATATGTCCGAAATAATATCATGAGCCAACTCTTTACCTAATTTATTTTATTCTCCACAAGTAAGCAAGGCCAGACCAATGTCTTCTTCCAGCTCGCGCCGAATAGAGGTGCTGAGTTTTTGCAAAACGATCTCTACCACAACACCAGCTGTCATTTTCTCAATATGTCCGCCAAAGGCTTGGTTGTCGGTACCGGTAAAAACGCCATGAACGTGCACGAAAGGCCTGCCTTCCTTCAGAGCTACATTACCAGTCAAGCTAACTGCCTCAAGCATTGTTTCATATTGGCTAAAGTAATATTTCTTTTCCTCCAAATTGTAGTACCCACAGGATAAACTACTCACTGCACCGATACCACTGAAAACAGCATTATCAATTCCTTCTTCCAGGCAAAAATTGACCAAGGAATCTATCACTTCTTCCCCTCTGTCAATCCGAATAACATAGATGTCTTTGTCCCTGGTGTACTTCATACCCCACATTGTACATTAGAATTAACTAACCGCTTATGAAAAAATCTCAAACCAAGTCCACAAACCGGAGAAGGGCTTATTTAAGTTAAAGAAGTATAAATAAAATCCACAAGGCCAAGGCATATATAATGCAAAACTTTCCAGACACACCCTTGGTTATCATAAAGAGTCGCCCTTGAGATATTGAAAGGAAACTCCCCGTGCACAACATTCTCCAAAAAGAACCTCTCCAAAAACCCGAGGACGTTCTTGCAGCGAACGAACGTGAGTTCTATGAAGAGATACTCAGCCGGACCAAAAACCCCTTGACAGCTTGGATCGCTGTTCAATGGTGGTACAAAAATTCTGGATTTTCTCAACACCAAGTGGGGACGTGAAATTAACTATAAAATTCAAAAAAATAATTTTGAATTGAGGTGCTTAAGATTTAAGCACCTCTTTTTTATTTTATAAGTTAT
>JBBDVD010000072.1:0-2364 GCA_040903565.1 Minisyncoccota bacterium | reverse complement strand
CAAAGCTTTTTGGCCTTACACGTCATTTTGCTGTGGCAAAATGCGTCCCGCTCGCCTCCAGGCTCTGCGAGGGGCCAAAAAGCTTTGCGGAGACTTCGGACGACGGAGCGAAGTATTAGTAATAAGCTTTTTTATCTATGTCAGAACTTAAGATCAAGCCACTTCAAGATCGCGTCGTGGTCCGTCCATTGACCGATGAAGAAGCTGGAAATGTATCAGCATCTGGAATTATAATTCCCGACACTGCCAAGCAAGACAAGCCGGAACAGGGCGTAGTGGTGGCGGTCGGGAATGGAAAATGGGACGAAGATGGCGAGAAGAGAATTCCACTCGATGTGAAAGAGGGCGATCGAGTAATCTTTAAAACTTGGGGTGACCCGACTAAGATTGACGATAAGGAATATTGGATTTTATCAGAGAGCGATGTATTAGCAGTAATTTCTTAAGTTTTTGGTTTTCAGTTTTAAGTGACACTTTGTGTTTTGACAGCTAAAAACTAACAACTAACAACTAAAAACTAACATATGGCCAAACAAGTAATTTTTGACGAAGAACTAAAGAAGAAGTTGAAGAAAGGTGTGGACACGGTAGCTAATGCCGTGAAAGTGACTTTGGGCCCACGCGGCCGCAACGTCATTCTCGACAAGGGTTATGGTGGGCCAACCATCACCAACGACGGCGTTTCTATCGCCAAGGAAATCACCCTTAAAGACAAGTTTGAGAATATGGGAGCTGAGATAGTGAAGGAAGTAGCCAACAAGACTAATGAATTGGCCGGCGATGGTACTACCACCGCCACCGTCTTGACTCAGGCTCTCATACACGAAGGTTTTCGACAGACCTCGATGGGACTCAACTCCATGGCGGTGCGTACCGGTATGGAACATGCATCCGCCGACGTGGTGGAGGCTCTGAAAGAAATGGCCACCAAGATTAAGTCGACCGAGGAAATCAAGCAGGTGGCGACTATTTCTGCCGAAAGTGCTGAAATAGGCGAAAAGATTGCCGAAACTATCGAAAAGGTCGGTAAGGATGGCGTGGTAACTGTAGAGGAAGGTCAATCATTTGGTATCGAGACCGAATTTACCGAAGGAATGCAATTTGACAAAGGGTATGTATCTCCCTACATGGTTACCAACCCTGAGCGCATGGAAGCGGAATATAAGAACGCCGACATTCTCATTACCGATAAGAAGGTCTCTTCGGTGAAGGAAATTCTGCCTCTCTTGGAAAAAATCGCTCAGACCGGCAAAAAAGAACTGGTTATCATTGCTGACGATATCGATGGCGAGGCGTTGACTACTTTTGTCATCAATAAATTGAAGGGAGGATTTTCAGTGCTAGGCATCAAAGCTCCTGGATTTGGTGATCGCAAGAAGGATATCTTAAACGACATCGCCGTGATGGTCGGCGGTCAGGTGATTACCGAAGAGTTAGGGTTGAAACTTGAAGATACTGAACTAACTCAACTCGGTAAGGCTGACCGAGTAATATCTACCAAGGACGATACAGTTATTGTCGGTGGAAAAGGTGAGAAGAAAGCTATTGATGAGCGAGTAGGTTCTCTCAAGAGTCAGCTGGAAAATACCACTTCCAAATACGACAAAGAGAAATTGGAAGAGAGAATTGCTAAACTAAGCGGAGGTGTGGCAGTGTTGCGCGTCGGAGCGGCAACCGAGATGGAGATGAAGTATCTCAAGCTCAAGATTGAAGACGCCGTCAACGCCACCAAGGCAGCTATCGAAGAAGGTATCGTGCCTGGCGGTGGCACTTCGCTCACTCGCGCTGCGGCGATTGTCGAAAAGAATATCCTAGCTTCAAAGAAGTTAGACAAGGAAGAAATGGTCGGATACAACATCGTCATTAAGGCGCTCGAAGTACCACTTCGCCAGATCGCCGACAACACCGGCAAAATAGATGGCGCGGTGGTGGTAGAAAAGGTGAGGAACGCCACCGGCAATTTCGGTTTCGACGCTTTCAAGGGAGAATTTATCGACGACATGATAAAGGCCGGTATCATCGATCCGGTCAAGGTGGAGCGCGCGGCCGTCCAACACGCGGTATCAGCCGCGGCTATATTACTCACTACCGAAGCGGCCATTGCTGACGAGCCAGAGGAAAGTAAGCCTAACGCTATGCCTGATATGGGCGGCATGGGAGGAATGTACTAATCAAATAAGGATACAAGCCAAAACCGTCTAAATTCTTATACTATCCTTGTAGATAGTATAAGAATTATTACAAGATAGAAAATGAAAAGGCAATGAAGATTGTCTTTATATAAGAAGAATTTTAAAAACCTTTCCATCGATGGAAAGGTTTTTAAAATAGGAAAGACCTGTTTATTTAGAAAAGGGGCGGCCG
>JBBDVD010000071.1:1863-2388 GCA_040903565.1 Minisyncoccota bacterium | reverse complement strand
CCCCCCCCCCCCCCCCCGCCACCAAACCTTTCCATTAGATCCTTATACTCCAAGCGCGGCTTAGCCACCTTCGACAAGTTATACGTCACTCCCACGACCACAAAACGCTTCCCTTCCTCAGTTTTAAAAATAGAATCACGATAACCAAACTGACACTCCTTTGGCGTCATGGGTATAAATAAATCCTTCAACATGTCATACACTCTCACCTCGGTAATCAACTCCGACACCTCTACTCCATAAGCGCCGACGTTCTGAATAGGGCTTGCACCCACTGTCCCTGGGATGGCTGATAGATTTTCCATCCCCCACAGACCTTTGGCGACCGTCTCCTGAACCAAGTCGTCCCACCACACCCCTGCTCCAGAAGTGACTACTACCTCCTCCTCCTTCTCTACATAAGAAATTCCGCCTATTTCATTTTTTATCACTAACCCTTTCAAACCATCATCAGAGATAAGAACGTTGGAGCCTCCGCCGAGAACAGTCACGGATAGCGAGCGTTTTTTTTGATAGGGAAAAAAA
>JBBDVD010000071.1:0-1853 GCA_040903565.1 Minisyncoccota bacterium | reverse complement strand
CCCCCCCCGCAACTCCTCCTCGCTAGTCGCAACTCCAAAATACTCCGCCGGCCCCCCGACTTTAAAAGTTGTATACGGTGCCAACGACACATTTTCTTTAATCTCAATCATTCTTATCGTTTGATATCTACACCACCGGCACTTTCTGGGGGGGGTTCTGGGGTTTAACCCCAGAAAGTGCTGGCGGTGTAGAGCATTTCTAATTCTCCTCTATCCCTGCCAAAAGTCTTTCTCCTTCTTCTTTGAAGGCAGGAATGTCCACAATCGCTTTTTCTATCACCGCCTTGGCTGCTTCCGTATTACCCTGCTCGAAGTATGTCGCCGCTAAGTTTACGCGCGGGTTGCTGTCGTCTGGATACTGTTCAATCAAACCTGTAAATATGTATTCCAAAATATCGTAACGCTTCAAGTTGTTGGCTATCTGCAACATTGTTTGATTATTTATAAAAGCGTTGTACAGAACCCGATCTTCCTCTAACCTATCCTCTGAAACCAACTCTGCAAACCCTTCTTTATTACCAGCGTACAAAAGCGCTGCCGCCAAACGCACCTTCACAGCCAGGTTGCGCTCATCCAACAGGTAGGCTCTACGGAATTCGGCCTCGGCCTCATCGTGACGGTCAGATAACATATATATAAGACCCATCTCTTCTATAATCGCTTGCTTGCGGGGCGAGAGCTCGAGAGCTATTTCATATTGCGCAAGCGCCTTGTCCAGATTGTTGGTTGCTCGATAGAAGCTACCCAACAGAACGTGAAGCCTGGCGTCACCCGGCTTTCTGTCAATCAAGTCAAAAAGAATTCTTTCGACAGTAGCCACTATCTTCCCTCTCTCCTCATCAGTCACCTCCCGCATTCCAAACATTCGCGCACTTGTTTGCGACAACTGTTCAGCCACTTCTTGTTTCGCTAACGCACTGCGTTCATACGCCCGCTCAAATATTTCTAATCTTTCCTCAACCGAAGTGGCTCGATAAGAAGCGATGATGTCTTGGGCTGCTTGGATACTGGGAATATTGGTAAAGTAAATACCAAAGCCCGCTACAATTAACACCGTCGGAATAGCCACCCGCTCCCAAGTCCCCTTCTCAATTGCGAATTTCTCCACCGCTACTATCTCTCTCGAAACTCGACTGTGGATAAGGGCCAACACTACCGCGTAGAAAATCCAGCTAGCCAAGTTGTCGAAGACGAAAAGATTGTGGAAGGTGTAGGCCGCTAGTAGACCAAAGATGAGCGCTTGTTCTGGCACACTAAACGCATCTTTAACTTTCGATATACCCTCTCTAAATCGCGCCCGAAGTGGCAACAAGACGGCGTACCACAGAGCAGCGACCAATATGGACAAATACGCCAAGAGTCCGATGACACCTCCAGCAATCAGCCAGTCTAAGAAAATGTTGTGCGTGCGGTCATACCAAGCTTCCGCACCGTATAGTGCTGGGTCGTAGTATTTGTTAAAAACATAATTGAAGTTCTCTTGACCCCAGCCTAGTATCGGCCGCTCCTTAACTCCTTCGAGGGCCATCTGCCAAACAGTGAAGCGAATTCCCCCTTCTGCCAATGTCACTCCAGCAAAGCGACTCAACACCTGACTGTTCTCCACCAAGGCCGTGTCGCGGGCGGCCCATAGGCCGCCCGCGATCAACACCACCGCCAACAGCCCCCCGAGCCCCCACTTCTTGATAGCTGCACCCTTCGGAGCCATCAAAGCCAAATAACTAAACCCGAGTGCGCTACCTCCGATCAAGCCCAGCGCCGCGCCGCGCGTTCCAGTGTTGAAGAGAATAAACGCAAACATCACAAACAGCACGCCATAGAGGAGCTGCCGCGTGGATGTTTTTGCGCGCAAA
>JBBDVD010000070.1:0-2598 GCA_040903565.1 Minisyncoccota bacterium | reverse complement strand
CATGGCCGAGTAGTTGAGGAAAGCGAGAGAGAGACTCTTTCAGTGATACAAGCGAAAGTTCCGAGCCGAGAAAACCATACTTTGTATAGCTTAATCAGCAAATAGCGGCGCCCATTGACAGTACATTTATTAAATGCCAGACTGCGCCAGGATATCGTTCAACGATGGGGAGGGAGATAATCAAATGAGCTTTGCCGCAAAGACTAGGCTTGGAATACTTCGAGGCCACTGCGGGGCTTGGACGATTGGCTTATTTTTTGGTCTGATCGTACTGCTTCTGCGTTTCTTTGGAAAACTCAAGATTGAAGGAGAAAAGAAGCTCTTGATAACGGCCAAAAAGGGTAGGGTGGTCATTATGTCCAACCATCCTTCACTGGTGGAAGCGTTCTTGCTGCCGGTAATACTGTCACCTCGACATCTTTTCGATCTCAACTTCTTTTTCTGGTCTTTGCCTGACGGACAACTATTTTCGTCTAAGACCAATCTGGTTTCAAGATTTAGAAGGAGTCTGTTTCGACTAGGTAGGTGCATTATGATTTCCAGATCGGAGGGCCGTAATTACCTACCAATCAGGCAGCTGTACCGAATATTGAATTCCGGTGAGAATATAGTCATCCACCCAGAAGGCGGACGCACCGAGAAAGGTAGCAGTTTTGTCCAACTGAAGAAAAGGAGACTCAGGAAGATAGAGAGCAACGCTACAATGTTGATAGCCCGCTTGGGCGGTGTCATCATCCCGGTATTTGTGGATAAACGGGAGGAGCTAGCCACAGTCTCTTCTTCTGTCTTTGGTCTCTTCACGGGCAAGCAAGCACCGATGGTTATCCATATAGGTGAGCCGTATAGGCCTGATTCTAAGAAGAACTCTACCGAGCTCAATCAGGAGCTTGAGCAAAAAATCCTGAAAGCGGGGTTGTCGTGACCTCGCTTTTTTGTGCCTAGATATAAGATATGACCTCATCTGTTATACTGTTTTTATAAACTTATCATGTCAGATCTTTCAAGAGTCAACCGGCTAGTGGTTTTGCTTAGTGCAGGACTTTGCTTGGCATTGCCGTTTATTTTTACATTCCTCTGGTGGCTTGTCATACCAGGTCTGGCTCTGGCCATCCACTCAATAATCAATTGTCGCAACTACATTCAAGCAGTGTCTGTAGGTTGGTTTTTAGGTATAGCAAAAAGTCTTGGGGGGTTTTATTTTATTTGGGCTACTTTTCCATTAACTGGAGTGGCTTCGGGAAACCCAATTCTAGAGTGGTTGAGTGTGGGTTTGTTTTGGGTCTCCACTTCTGTTTTTATGGGTATTGGGGGAGTGGTGTTAGGAATAGGTTTGCACTGGTTGTCGGAGCATAAACCGATTTTGATCCCTTTCATCTTTCCGTTTTTATTGATCTTAGCGGAAGTGGTAGGATCGTTTTTTGCTTCAATAATTTTTTTGGGTCCGGGCGCTTTTTTAAATATTTACCTGGCTCATGGTTATGTGGGGATACTGCTGTCGCATCTACCTATCTTATATCCCTTTGTTCGCCTAGCTGGTGTTTATGGTTTAATCTTCGTTGCCGCTGTATTTGGAATATTGTTCTATCGTCTGTTTTTTGAAGAAAACCTCACCAGAAAAACATCAGTTTTAGCGCTACTATCGGTTTCGGTTATTATCTATGTCTTATATTTATCATACTCACCAATACCGTACGTCAAAAATGAATCCAGATACTTGGCGATAGATACTTATTTTTCCATGGGAGTTGCAGCAGAAGAACAAAATTTACTTGTAGATGCGAACAAAGAATTACTCGATGCCGTCGTAACTGCTTTCAAATACAATCCTGACGTCATATTACTACCTGAGGATGCCCGCCTAATAGATGCCGTTGGATCCGAACAAAAAACCTTGGCCTTTTTACAAAGCATTTCCTCAGACACGAAACCTTTAGTGGTTGATTCAGCCAGAATTGAGGTTAATAACAATACTCACTCTTATTTGCGGGCCTTTTACTACGATACGCAAGGTAGTCAAATTTATAAAAAGGATAAACAGTATTTAATTGCTGAAGGGGAGTACATCTCGTATTTGTTCAGCACCGTTTTGTCATTACTTGGCCAAGATCAGTTACTAAGGTCGGCTTCGGAGCATATGAATTATATTCCCGGACCCATTAAAAGTTACGACAGTTTCCCCGACGATTTCCCAGCTGTTATCTTTTGTTTTGAAAGTTCTTCTGCTTTATCAGCCAAGTTGCCTGATAAAAATAATCGGTTGGGAAATGTGATATTACACCCCGTGTCACACTCTAATTTTCACACCCCCGAACTTTTCTGGTATCAACTAGATGCACTCTTGCGGACACAGGCCATTTGGAGTGGTAAAGTCATCATTTCCGCCACCAATATGGCACAAAGCAAAATATATTATCCCGACGGCCGCATTGAAACAGGTGATATTTTAGACAAAAGTTCTCTTTGGCAACTGGTTGGATACGAGTTGTAGGAGTCTTGAACGGGAGAACTACCCTTTCTTTGCATGCGTCATTAATCTATAAACCTTATACACACACCTCAGTTGCTATTAACCTCAATTGCGCCACAATACAATTAATA
>JBBDVD010000069.1:13191-16364 GCA_040903565.1 Minisyncoccota bacterium | reverse complement strand
GGGCCTACCGCGCAAGGACCCTGAGTGCCGAAGTTAGTGCTGTAAAGAGCATACTCACCGTATTTCTCGTTATCGTAATCCAATGTCACCGTTTTATTCTGGTAGTAATCCTCGTCACTCAAGAGAAGTAGCTTGCAAAATGAACGAAAATCAATGCTCTCAACCAGGTCCTGAGAAAATTTTTCTGATAAGCCCGCCCTTATTTTCTGAGTATATTCTTGCTCAGTTAACTCAAACGAGGTTAATAAAAGATCCTGAAGTTTTCTTTCCAATTCATTTTCTTCTTCAAATTTGCTCAAACGTAACAAATTCTCTTTACTATCATCCGAATAACTATAATTTTTCAAAAAAATATCTCCTGTTGCGCTGTCGAAACCCAGATAATCTGCAAAGAGTCGATGGTCGTCTACTTCTCTATACGACGTTATTTCGAAATTTAGTATTTCATCAGAATAAGGGGCAATTTTCATTGCTATATGATGTGACTCTTCTATGTGCTGAGTAAGAGCATATGATTTTTTACCTCCATCATTGTTATCATAAATCTCATTCGATCCCTGCTCTAGAAGATCGTTGTCACTAATTTCTTTCACCTCTACACTCGCTTCTTTATCTTTAATTTCCACAGGTGAAAACAAGTAAAGAGCACACCCTCCAACTAAAAATACTGCAGTGAGAACAATTGGTATTAAGTATGAACTTCTATATCTCTTGGGTGTAGCCTCAACACCGTTATTCTCTTTGATAGTCTCAAGCTCCATTCAAGCCATTATATATCATTAATAATGTAATCTAAATATTTAATTGGCCTGAACATCTTAACAGTTACCAATACAAGTCACTGTACTAAACCGGTCTGCTTCAAGATCTTCTCCAACCAAACCGCGTAGCCCTTGGAGGAAGGGTGTAGTCCATCAGGAGCTAAATAGATATGAGGTTCTTCGATAAACGGATCTGTCTTTGGATTCTCATACAAATTTACGTACTCTCCGCCTGCTTCTGTCACTACCGTTTCAAATTCATCGTGATACTTCATATTCAACCGGGTATGGAACGGTCTAACAAACCAAGGAAATAGTTTAGTACCACCCACATTCCCGGCAGATAGAACAAAAACTAGTCTCTCATTTTCTGGGAGTATTCCTAATACCTTCCTCAATGCCTCGGCTGTTCTTTTTGCATTCGCAAAGCGAATAACGTCATTCGCTCCAATCATGATTAGTATGAGGTCATACTTTTCTTTCTGTGCTTCAGTCATTTGTTTCTCTAAGTCCGCTACCCGTGCCCCTGACACAGCTTTGTTTTCTACGGAAGAGAAACCTAGAAGAGCTGGAATTGTGTCCTCCTTTCTATATGCTCCCACACCAACCGCCGTACTATCCCCCAAGACTAGCAAGCTCGGTCCATCGTCGCCATCATTTTTTTGAAATGGCTCGGCTTTAGCGATCAACTTTTGCGCTGCGCTAAATTTCTGATAAGTGGTGACGCTGTAGTACGCGATTACTAATAAAATAACTACTACCAAAGCTAAAATGATTTTCATTACTTCATTATAGCTGAGCTAACAAAGAAAAAGCGGCCCGAGGCCGCTTTTTCTTGTTGGTTCTATATTTCTACCAGGCGAAGTGAGCAAACGCGCGGTTAGCCTCAGCCATCTTATGCACGTCATCCCGCTTCTTCACGGCCACTCCTTCATTCTTGGCGGCCAAGAGAATCTCAGCGGCTAAAGCCTTAAACATTGGAACACCTTTGGCTCCACGAGCCGCTCCAATAATCCATCGAAGCGCTAGAGAGGTGCGACGTTCCGGACGAACCTCACGTGGAACCTGATAGTTAGCTCCACCTACTCGGCGTGAACGTACCTCCATCAGAGGTCCGGCGTTTTGTAGAGCAGTTTTGAAAATTTCTACCGGGTCGCCGCCCTCTTTGTCATTCTTAATAAGTTCGAAAGCCGCATAGACTACCTTACGAGCGGTCTCTTTTTGACCACGCAACATCACATAGTTGATAAGCTTTTCTACCATCTCATCGCCAAACTTAACGTCCGGTCCTGGGATATTTCTTTTTTTGACTGGTCTTCGCATAATTTCCTATCTTATATCTATAGCGACATGAGCTTGCCTAAGTGGCGAACTTCTTCGTTACGCTTCGGACAAACGTTGCTCACTGAACAGTGAAGTTCAGCTCGCATCGTTTGCCTTGCGTGCCTCGAATTTCATCCACTTATGCGAGTCATGCTGACTGGTTATTAATTTTCTAAAAAGGCATAAATCGGATGCAGTTGCCTCCTTTGGAGGGAAATTCACGAGGAAGACGTAGATGACCTACGGCGACCAAGTGGATTTTCCGAAAAGGAGGGAAATGTGCCAATTTATGCCTTTTTAGGGCGTTTGGCTCCGTAGCGGGAGCGGGATTGCATCCTCTTATCCACTCCCGTCGCGTCATACTTTCCGCGAACAACAGTGTAGTTAACACCAATGTCCTTCACACGGCCACCACGGACCAAGACCACGGAGTGCTCTTGCAGAGTGTGGCCGATACCCGGGATGTAAGCGGTAATTTCCTGACCATTGGTCAAACGCACACGAGCAATCTTACGAATAGCAGAGTTCGGCTTGCGAGGAGTCTTGGTGGTCACACGAGTACAAACACCTCGCTTGAAAGGTGACTCATATTGGTTAGGGCGGTTTTTAATTTTATCAAAACCACTCGCCAAAGCACTCACCTTGCTTTTGTGAGCTGGGTTAACGCGCTTCTTCTTAATTAGTTGTTTGATTGTTGCCATTGTCTAGTTGCTAGTTTTTAGTTGTCAGTTTTTAGTCCCAATCGCCACAGGCGATACTAAGAACTCAAAACTGAAACCTGTAAACTGATATTTAGCCCGAACACTCTACTATATAGGGACAAATTTGCAAGCCCCCACACCTATTGTGTCGTCGCTCCGTTTTGTCTTTAGTCTGCCCTAATCTTGTAAGAGACTGCCATGAATAGTGATTTATCGTTAGTGGAAACTGAGATTCGCAAAACAACGACACAATAGGTGTGGGGGCAAGCCCGAAAATTCCTTAGAAAGGTTGTCCGGTAAATAACTGAAATACAGAAGAGACTAAGACGGAGAACGGCCCCCACAAAAGCTGGATAAATATGAAGATGAACAGGAACGTACCAATGAG
>JBBDVD010000069.1:9850-13091 GCA_040903565.1 Minisyncoccota bacterium | reverse complement strand
GCCGCCGCCACCTTGGCCTCCCCCCACTTCTGGTCGCGCAGATTGTACGGATTATAAGGAACCGGTTTGGCCCACCCAAAGAGGATGCCGGCGTTAGTGAGGAAAAGTAGGGCCGGGACCACCACAGAACCGAGCAGGTCAATGTGCACCAAAGGGTTAAGTGAAAGTCGACCTTGCAACCTAGCCGTCGGATCTCCCAAGCGGTCGGCCGCGAATCCGTGAGCCACTTCGTGTAGCACGATTGAGATGATGAGGGCGAATATAATAAAAATGACAGTAATTTCCATAATCCATCAATGTTAACCTGTATGGGCAACAGTTGCAAAAAGGTGACGCTATGCTAGTATTTCGACCACTATGGCTAAAGTTTGCGACATAACCGGAAAAGGCACCCAAGTCGGTGGCCGATACTCAAACCGCACTCGTGCGACGCAGTTTAACCCTGGCGGCAAAGTTCGTCGTTCTCCTAATATCCAGAAGAAGCGCATCTTCGTCCCTGAAATAGACAGTCACGTTACTATCAACGTTTCCACCAAAGGTCTTCGTACTATCGCTAAGAATGGAGCACATAAGACATTGAAGAAAGCTGGACTTATCTAATTCGATAAAACAAAAAGGCCGGGAGCGAAGCTCCCGGCCTTTTTGTTTTCACTTTATTATCTCCACCCTCACCTATTCACTACTATAGTAGTGAATAGGTGAGGGTTAGATTATTTTAGCGATACTGCTTTTCCATCAGACCAAAAAATAATGTGTCCATGATCGGCCGTATTAAAAGTCTCTACCCCAGCATTAAAAAGCGCATCCGTAACTTCAAGATCAGGGTGTCCGTATGAATTGTCCTTACCCGCCGAAATAACCGCGTAGGTGGGAGAAACTTCAGCTAAAAATAATTCTGAAGTGGAGGTGCGCGAGCCGTGGTGTCCCACCTTCAGTACATCACTCTCTAAATACTCCCCTTCTATCAAAACCAGATACTCCTCGATAGATTTAGGGGCGTCACCGGTCAACATGAAAGAAATTTCTCCGTACGCTAGTCTTGCCACTATAGATGAGGCGTTGCTTTCGTAATCGACAACATCAACGTCTGGAAAAAGAACATCTAAATAAACTCCGCCTCCAAGATCAAAGCGCTGGCCGCGCATAGCCGTCGTCACCATGGCCCCTTCTACTTCTATTTTCTCCTTGGCTTCACCCCAGAGCGCGGTATCGCTTTCATTATCTGTCCGAATGATGTGAGCCACACTGAACCTATCTAGGACCACACCAAGTCCGCCGATATGGTCGGCGTCGGGATGCGTTGCCATCACATAGTCGATATCGCGGTCAGAAAAACTCATCACTTCACTTAAAGCCCGAAGAACGTCCTGATTGCGACCGGTGTCGATGAGCATCTGTCGACCACTAGGAGACTGGATGAAAGCTGCATCACCTTGACCAACGTCGAGGAAAACCACGCAGAGAAGTTCGGGATTGCAAAGCGAGGGCCCAAGCTCAACTCTACCGAGTTCCGGCCACCAAGCTAACACCGCAAAACCTAGCAGCACCCCAACTAATATCAGTTTCTTTTTAACTAACAATTCATCCATTTTTGTAGTATATGGGGAATAGTATATTGTATATAGGAAGGGCACAGCCCTTCCTGTCATTCGCCATCCCTATATACCATATACTAAATACTATATACTACTCACAATATGACATACGAAACTAAAACTTTTGATATCCCGGAACTTAAAGGCATTAGCCGACAGTCTATCGACGAGCATTTGAAGCTCTACGCCGGCTACGTGAAAAACGTAAACCATATTCGCAGTGAATTAGATCGCGTAAACGACGCCTATGCTCGCTCGGAGATGATGCGGCGTTTAGGTTTTGAATTCGGTGGCATGCGGAACCACGAATATTACTTTGAGCAGTTCGAAGGTGGAGCAAAAGACTTGCCCGCTGGCAGCCTGAAAGAAAAAATTGAAAAACAATGGGGTTCCACAGAGAGCTTCATGGAACACTTCAAAACCCTAGCCTCAACCCGCGGAGTCGGCTGGGCTATGCTCTATATCGATCGCCAAGAAGACCAACTAGTAAGCGCATGGGTAGACGAACAACACTATGGTCAACTGGCCGACCTCGACATCGTTCTTGCTATTGATATGTGGGAACACTCCTACATGCTCGACTATCCACCAAGCGAAAAGGCGAAATATATCGAGGCCTTCCTCCAGAACATCAACTGGGAAGTGGTCGCCAATCGCATATAGGAAAAACACACTCTAGTTATCATCGATGATAACTAGAGTGTGTTTTTAGATTCGACTTCTTCAACTATCTGCCAACCTTTGAGAGTATTTGGTTCGCGATTGAGCTGCCAGAGTAGGCCGGCGATGGCTGCATAACCAAGTGGAACAAACCAAACCGAGAAGGGTGGCACACTAAAAGCGGCGAACGATAGGGCGCCAAACCATTCAGCTATAATAATTATGTACGATAGCGATAAATGCGCGACGTAGGCAAAAGGTAACGCCAATGAGCTTGAAAGAAAGGATATAATCCCTGTCAGAAAAGTCAGCAACATCGCGACGGCCACCATAGGCAACACCATCACATTCACAATCACTGCCACCACCGAAAACTCGCCCATCTGATAAAGCAACAGTGGCAAAACAAACAACTGCGTGGCCAAAGTGGCGACAACGAATTCGCGCATACCGATAAGATTTGGAACAATACTGAGTTGCTTGGATAGATAGGGTGAGAATAATATCAACCCCAAAGTGGCTAGAAAAGATAACTGAAATCCAATATCGAAAACCAGCGAGTACGGATTCCAAATTACCATCAAGGCTCCCGCGAGAAATAAACCTCGAATAGCTAAATAGATACGGCCGGTAAAACCCATAACGAGCAACAATGAAGCCATTAAACTTGCCCGGACGACTGTTGCTCCGAGTCCTACCAAGAGCGCGAAAAGAATAATGCCGATAATTCCGAAAACACTGGATAGTCGTCGTCCGAAAATAGCGCCGAGAATAAAAAGGATGAAGGTAACGACTATCATGACGTTGTAGCCGGAGAGAACCACGATATGAATGATGCCAGTCTGGCGAAAGGTGCGCTCCAAATCCTCGCCCAGAGCCCTTTTAACTCCGAGTAACAACCCTTCGCCAAGCCCGACCTGTGGTTCGGGAATTAGCCGCTCTATATTTAGCATAAAGGAGTGTTTGAAGGAGTACAAAGCGGGGGG
>JBBDVD010000069.1:1308-9840 GCA_040903565.1 Minisyncoccota bacterium | reverse complement strand
CCGCTTTGTACCTTCTCCACTTCCGCATAACCAATACGATAAGAAACACCCTGTGCCAATAGATAGCCAGGATAATTAAACACTCTACCTAAATCGGTCTCGAATTCTTCTGGCTTTTGCAATTTACCATTCACCAGAACGCTGTCACCATATTGCCAACTACCTCCAAGTGGTGTCGTTACCAGTATCAACCCGTGTTCGGTTTTTACGTATAGGTGTGTGGAGTTGGCGCGAGCCTCCGGCTCGCGCCTGATTACCCCTTCCAAAGAAACCTGCTCTCCTACCTGGCTTTCTAAGTAGGGGTTAGCAACACTCCAGCTAGCCCATTCCATCCGAAGAAGTCCTAGCGAGAAACAAAAAAGAATTAGACTTCCAAAAAGTAAACGGGTTGCGGAAGGAGATCTGCCCCCTATTCGCCCCACTACCGCTACCACAAAAGCCAACATCGCCAACCAAACTATGACCGATAGAGAGATATCATAAAGAGAGCGGAAGAAAACGCCGCCCATGAAGGCAACGATGCAAAAATAAAACCAGCCAATTTTTGTTTCTCCCGCTCCCATCCCATATCCCTCTACCTTCTTCCAATTGATGGCTAAGCTGTTCATTGTCTATATTTAACCTGAACTATCTCACTAACCTTACCCCGCCCAGCCCTTGGCTATATAAAAGTGAGCGCTCCGGGGCGCGTCTCCCCTGGTCTAACTCACTTTTATATAGCCAAGGGCTGGGCTTTTCTTAAACAATTTTCTACTCCTTTAGCGCATCCAACGCCTCATTCACCAAACGATCAGCCTCTTTATTAAGCTCCCGGCGTACATGTGTGAATGTCACTCCGGCAAATTCCACCCTTAAATCTTGTATCTGTGCGTGGAGTGGTTGTAAGCCCGGATTCTTAACTTTGTATTCGCCCGACAATTGCTTCACCACCAATTCACTATCAAGTTTCCAATCTAAAGCCACCTTCTTCGTTTTCTGACCAAAACGAGCTTTCAACATCATCAATCCGCGCAAGACAGCCATGTACTCAGCGATGTTGTTGGTGCTTTCGCCAATGTATTCTTTGAATTCTTCCAAAACTTCGCCCTTCTCATTCTCGACAAAAACCCCGATGGCCGACGGCCCCGGATTGCCCCTTGCCCCTCCGTCGGAATGTACGATTATTTTTTCCATCCCGTTAGAGAGTCCTCCATCTTTCTCTGCTTTGTTTGTCATTTTATTGTCGGTTAAATTTTTATTCTCTCTAACGGGATCCATTTTTCTATTTTACAGCACGCAAGATTGCTCGCCCACCTCTCCAACTACTTTATTTACTTCCCAAAACCCTCGTAGCCTCTTCGCGAAAAGCTTCAGCCTCTTCTTCCAAAATAGCTCCGAAAAGAGGAAAGGATTCTGTCAATATAACCGGCAGATCTTCCTTGTCGGCATACGCGTCTACCATATGAGAAAAGTGGTCAGCCGTATCTTCGTCACTCTCAGTCAAAAAACGCAAAACCGAACTCTCTAGTATCAAACCACCAATATCACTCAAAAATATTAGCTTCTCATCATCCGACATGTCGGATAGATGAAATAGTTCCTCTAGATTTTTTTCTGAGACGTTTACCATAATATTTTATGCGGTTCGCACATTGGCGTTAGCTATTCTAGTAACATAATCGCCAACCATTTCAGTATCGTTTGCTGGTACTAATTGAACCTGTTTTTGCAAGGCCTCTCCCCAACGCTCAAAACCATTGTAGCTAACACCACGTTCTTGAAGGAGTGCAGACAAATTATCATTAGCGGCCATAGCCTTAAACTCGCCAATGCTCAAACCTTTGAGATTCTCAAAGGTTCCTGCCACGGATGGCTTATTGAAAATAAAGCCTGATGATTTCTCTATACCGTTCACATACTCCTTCACTGCTGCAGCAGCTTCAACATTTGGAGCTACTGGAGCAATGGCTTCCTCAGCAACCGGACTGCTATCACTTGGAGTGAAGGAAACTCGATCGAGTATTGGAGACCGCTGTGATGATTCTGGAGTAGCAATTGGCGCTGGAACAACCTCCTGGCCATACTGATTCATCCATTCACTTAATGGCAAGGTCATATCGTAAGACTCGCCCTGGCGAATATGGCTAGATATTGCTTCGTTCAAAGCTTCATAAGAACCTTTATCAAGACCCATCAGATTTAACTCCTCAAGAATTTGTGGATCTCCGCTTTCTACCGCTTCTTGCATCGCCAAAATATCGCCCACTCGCATACTATTGATGTCGTATGGTTCTGGTACTGCCTCGTTGTAAGTTACCTCTTCTGTCTCCTCCACTACTTGTTCGGTTGCGGGTTCGATTTCGGGTTGAACTTCTACCTCACCCACCTCTTCAGTCGGTGTAGTTACTTCTGGTGTAATAGTCGATTCTGGAGTAGTTTCGCCAATACCAAGCAATTCACGCAACTTATCGTCGAGCATGGAAATATTTATTTCCTCACCCGGGTAGATTCTATGAATATTACCGTCGCTTTTAACAGCGCCGACTTCTTTGGCAAAGTCAGGGTTTTGTTCAGCGTATTCAACCAGTCTATCGAGAGCTGCCTGACGATCAGTCATTGTCATCCCCTCCAAGACCTCCGACTTTCCGCCGACAGGATTGGCATCCGGACCTTTTCCTTCCAAAATATTCCAAACATTGTCTCCCTTCTCTACCGTATGAGTTATTACTTCTACCGGTAGCACAGCTTCAGGAGCAGTTTCCGAATCAGGTGTTGGGGTGATTGTCTCTTCTGGAACACTGTCAACAGGAGTTTCTACAGATGGTGGTTCAACGGGGACAATTTCCGGGGTTGGTTCTGGGTCAGGAGTTGGAGTGATGGTCTCCCCCGGGTCATTGTCGGCAGGAATTTCCGCCGGAGATGGTTCGGCTGGAACAACTTCAGGCGAAGGGATCGGAGTTACATCAGGGGGAAGCTCAGGTTGAGTAGATATGTTTTCCATGCCAGACCCATTCACATAGCCCGCCGTACCCACGCCAGCACCTATACCGGCCGCCACGCCAAGGGTCGTAGCGATAGTCTTTGCTCTAGCTTCACGAGACCCCACGTTGAAAATCAAATGCTCCATCTCCTTGTCAGACTTTAGGAATTCAGATTCAAAATAATTATTACCGACGTTCTCGGTGCCAACAGCTAATTTTTTTCGAGCAGACTCTATGTAAGTTTTATCTAGAATCTTACCAAGACCAAGGCGAGTACCAATACCGGCCGTCAAGGCGGCCAAAACCGGTAATACACCGGCGGAAATTATTGCCACACCTAAAGCCGCGCCGCCATAGATATATTTATGTCGACCGAGAGCCTCCTGAGTTGGACGCAAATATTTACTTTCACCCCAAGCCTGGCCAATAGCTTCGCGTTGCGCCTCCAGTCTTCGCTTTTGGGTGCCAACCATCAAGTGGTAAGCCAGCATCCTTTGGTAACGCTCGGAGAGTTTCTCTGTCTGACTTACGGTTTTTCCATCGGCTAATTTTGTCTCTTTCAGATTTTTACCAGCATCTTTATACTCCTGACGAGCAATCGTGGTCGCTTCCTTAAGATCTTCCAATTCTTCAGTCAAACGCGGTTGCAAACCAAACATCCGCCGTGGCCAATTTGTTACACCCTTGAAACCTTTTGATTCTTTAAGAATGTAAGCCTCATATTTGGTCTTGTATTCCTCCTCCAACTTTCTCGCCCTATCCCGAGCATCTTTCCATTCTGTTTTGGCTTTTTCAAATTCGGGAGAGGACTCCTTATTGGAACCTTCTATAGGAACTAGTTCTTGCTTACTACCTACCTTCTCTTCCTTTTTCGAAGAAACATCTTTCCTGGACCCTTCATTAGAAGCTGGTTTTGTATCACCATTGCTACCGTTCTGCTTTTCGTGCTCTCTCCATTCGGGAGATTTTTTACCGTCTGGAAATCTACCCGCTGTCCCGTTTTCCTGTGAGAGAGCCTCTCCCTCACCAAATGTTCCGTCTGGTCTTCTAGACAGGTCTATTCCTGAAGGCACGTTGTTCCTCTTTGTCTCAGACTCATCGGATTCGGTAGCCGATTCTTGGTCGGAACCCACCGACGGCTCCGTAAGTTCACTTGGAGCGTCTTTTTTCTCTTTCAGTTTTTCAAACTCTCTTTCTTGTTTGCCGACCATCGCGGCGCGAGCGGCACCATACACTACCTTCCTGGAAGTAATGGATGAAACGTCTCCTTCCTTCACGTCTTCTATCGCCTTATTCAAGCCGGACTCGCTGATATCCTCCTCTTTGTGAGACTTATCAGTGGTGTTATTTCCCTTTTCTTTTTCCAAAGTCGCTTTAAAAGATTCGGCCTCCCAAGAATCGTGCGGGTCATCAATTCCGCCTTCCATTTCAGATTTTAGCTTCCCTAATTCGCCGTTTTTTCCATCCATATTAAAACTATTGTATCATCCGCCCTTAATCTTCTAGAGGTAGCGTGAGGATATTTCCATCTCAACTTTCCTGCGAGGCTTTGCATAACGCTGGTAGGAGTGTTCGATAAGAGCTTGGGTCTGCTCCGTATTCCTCTCTTTCGGAGGCAACGTGGCTATATTGAAAGGTTTTTGCGGGGTGCCACCAGCTAAGACGCGCAAGTAAGCTTGGCGGTTGTCGATATTCATCAAATCTTTGGCGGAGAATACCGGGGCGAATTGTTTCTCCAAGAACTCGGCATCTTCGGGCCCCACCCGGAAAGCAGCCATTGAGCCGACGTTACCAAAGACCGAATCGCGAATCTTTTCGTCGAGTTGGGCAATAAATTGGTGTGCCATGGTGAGACTCAGCTTATACTTTCGGGCTTCAGACAAAATAGCTGAGATGGAATCGGTAGTGATGTTTTGGAATTCGTCCATGTGGAGGAAAAATGGCGGGTAATCCCCTCTGATGTCATCGACTCGCGAAAGGGCAGCCATTAATATCTTGCCAACAATTATCATACCGATGAGGTTGGCGTTGATTTCTCCCAGTCGACCTTTTGATAGATTGACGAGTAAGATTTTTTTCTCATCCATCAGTTGGCGAAAGTTGAAAGCGCTCTCTTGTTGGCCGATTATCGGACGCATGAAGTCGTTGGCGGTAAAAATATCAAACTTGGAAGTGATGTAAGGGACGATGTTTTCGAGCGAAGCTTCCCCTCCAGCCTTGGTGGCGATATCATTCCAAAATTGAGTTACCACCGGATTGCGAGCCTTTGAAAGCTTATCTCGCCGGAAATTTTCGTCAGCGAGCACCCTCGTGATATCGAGCAAGGTCGAGCCACTTTCGGGATCTTCGAGTACCAACAAGGTGGCGTTACGGAAATACTGCTCAAACATCGGCCCCATACTTTCAGGTACCCCGCCGTAGAGCTTTTGAAAAATAGAAAACAATTCATTTACCACAAAGGTTTTTTGCTCAGGGTGAGCCGGGTCAAACTCCAACATGTTTAGACCCATCACCCGGTCTTGGCGAGAAGGATCAAAGTAGATAACGTCGTCACGCCTACTCTCCGGCACACTGCCGAGCACGTCATTGATGTCGGTACCGTGAGGATCGATGAAGCAAACTCCGTGACCATCAGCAATATCTTGCGCAATCATGTTTTTCATCAAGGTAGTCTTTCCTGTGCCGGTCTGACCAATGATGTAGAAGTGGCGCAGTCTGTCTTCGACGGTAATCCGTACCTCTTTCTCCGTTCCTCGGAATTTATTTACCCCGAGCAAAGTGCCTTCGTCTGGCAAATTAGCCGGGGCCGGAGCATCAACCGCCTTAATCTGTCGGAGTTGGGGCGCCATTTTAGACAAAGTAGTCGAAGGAAAATGCATCACGGAAGTCAGTTCTGCCAGATTCAGAATCATCTTTTCACTATCGTTCCACTGTCGAAGGGAGAAATCTTTCAGCAAGGTAGCCTGTCTGGTCCCATGAGGCTTCTCCCAGTCAAACCTGTTGCCTTTGGCATTCTCAAGCTGGTTGAAGCTAGAACAAATGTCATTCAATATCGCCCCCGCCTCCGCTTCGGTCGCGGCCGAGGTAACAACTCGAAGAGAAGCGACCATTAATGGCTTCTTGAGTTTTTGACGGAAATCATCAAGTCCTTCTTGATTTACTTGGCCGGCACGTTCGACTTTTTGTTCTTTTTCCTTCTCAGCTTGTTCAGAGGTTTTAAACACCCCAAAAGCTTCCTTGATAACTTTTCCAGCTATTCCTCGCTCCATTTCATTTAGAGCACTGCTGACTTTCTCACCTTTCTTTATCGATTCTATGACCTCCGCCCCCTTACGAGCATAGTCGTCTTGACGCGGACCGATTAAGAGCTGCACGGCCGCGCCTTCACCGTCTCTGTCTATCTTGGCAAAACTGCCGATAAGCACATTTAGAGGATCGAGATCAAAATCTTCGTAGGTGCGAAGTGGATAGAGTGACTCTTTTGAGAGTTTGGCGTAGGCGGCACTGGCGACGCCGTTCTCGTTGAAGATGTTGTAGTCGTCGGTGCGGCGAATAATTTGGGCGTCATGTAAAATCGCGTTTAGTTGCCTTTCCAAAAGACGAGCGAATTCAGTTGGCACCGACACGTAAAAAATAAAGTCTGAAGAACGACTGGAGTTAGCCAGCTCGATAGTAAACCAGGAGCGAGATTTACCCTCTTCCGCCACTGAAGCCATGCCGGCATAAAACTGCTCCATACTGGAAACCACCTCTGTCATTGTTTTTTCTTTTTGACTCTCGCTTGCCTCCGGTAAACTAATCTCAAATAACGTCATGTGGAGGGGGCGCCAAAGAGGATCCTTTTCGGAAAGGTTGCCGACAGTTTGTTCTTTTTCTATCAAAGCCACCAACGCTCGGTGAAAGTCGTCAAGGAGGTGAGGGTTACTGGCTTTCTCCGCTACAATCAGCGCATTCTTCACACCCCTCTCTGTCACCAAGTTTAACAGCTCGCCCATTTGATAGTCGTGTGGTTCCTCGGAAAGTCCAAGCGCCACCATCTTAGCGTGACGCTCGGGCATAATGCGTTCGGCTGGCAGCAAATCCCCCGCCGGCGTGGCGGCATATTTCTTTATCGGATTTTCAGAAAAGCTTTCGACAGTAGCTTCAGTATCATTTACCTTTTCACGAGCCAACTCGCCGCGCAAAAAAGCGATTTCCTCCTCGGGAGTTTTGAAAGATTGTGCTGGAAACTTTTCCATAGTGTTTAAATTATAACCCACGACAGAAAAAGACTTTGTTTTGAAATATAAAAACTAAGTTAATTTGTTTACGATATCAACTATGCGCAACCTGGTTTGCATGCGACCCATAAAATATGATTCCTCGACGTGGGGGGGGGGGGGGGGAGCGTCAGCTCCTCGCCCACTTTCGGTACTGCTTGAAAATCCTCTAAGGAAGCGAAGAAGGCGATTGCTTCCATTTTTCCTCTGACAGTTTCAAATACCAGCTTCAGATGCTCTTTGGCTTTACCAAAGGCTTGGACATCCGTCGGTTCAATTCCTGCAAAAGAAAAAAGTGGCTTATGATTTCCTTTCCCAAAAGGAGCCAGCTGCCGCAAACTTGTGAGAAACGAACGGTCTACATCTTGGAGAGAAAGGTTGGCATCTATCAGAACGTCCTCCACCGCCAACGCCTCTTCTCCTAAAGAGGTCAGCGCATCATTTAAAACTTGGGAGAGGTGAAGTGCAGCCTCTTCTTTAACCGCGAAACCGCCAGAAGCATGATGTCCGCCATGTTCTATGAAATGCTGGCGAGCTTCATCCATCAACCGCACCACGCTGATATTACCTGCCGAACGACAAGATCCTTTGATAACACCGTTGCCGTCTCTTCCCCAAAGGAAGACCGGCCGATTATATGCAGAGGACAACCCATTAGCACAGAGTCCCACCAAAGAAGGCCGCCATGAAGGATTACCTAACACCAACACCTCCGGCACCTCTACCATCTCTTCCACGCGACGCTTCAGCTCCTTAGTCATAGAGGCAACGATACCCTTGCGTTCATTATTTAATTTTTCCAAGTGACTAGCTCGCGCGCCAGCCTCTCCTTCTTCAATAGAAGATAGAAGCAGGAAAGCATCTTCGGGAGTGTCCATCCTGGAAGCGGCATTTATTCTCGGCGCGATAGTAAAACCAATATCATCTTCGGTGAGATGTCTTTGACTAGCACGAGCTTTGGTTAAAAGATGTTGCAGGCCCGGTCGACGCGATTTACGCAAGACAGCTAAACCAAAATGAGCAAATACTCTATTCTCACCAACGAGCGGGACCATGTCACCGATAGTCGCGAGTCCCACCATGTCGAGCCACCACTTTTCTTGTCCGGGCTTCAAACTAAACTTGCCGCGGGCAATTATCGCTTCCACCAACTTAAAAACTACCGCCGCACCACAGATGTGGGGAAAAGGGTAGCTGTCACCAATACGAGGATTAACTACCGCTACCGCTTCAGGTAACACTTCCTTTGGTTCGTGATGGTCTGTCACAATTAGGTCAACTCCTAGGTCGGGGGGGGGGGGGGGGGGGGGGGG
>JBBDVD010000069.1:0-1298 GCA_040903565.1 Minisyncoccota bacterium | reverse complement strand
CCCTTCGGGCCGCCGCCAAATCAGCCGTTCCACAATCAATAGTCACTATCACCTTCGCGCCCGCCTCGGCCATTTTCTCCACCGCGCCTTCACTTAAGCCAAAACCGTCATAGTGTCGATGGGGAATGTGGTTGGTGAAATTGATATGACCAACAGACTTAAGAAAATCATGGAGTACCACCGCGCCCGGGATGCCGTCACAATCGTAGTCGGAGAATATGGCAATGTGTTCATTCTTCAGGATGGCTAAGAGCATCCTTTCCACCGCCTTTTCCATGTCGTGTAGCAAAAAAGGATCATGCCGATGTTCAATATAGTTAGGAGAAAGAAAGGCCTGCTCCTCTGCTTCACCCACCCCTCTTGCTCTAAGGAGGTGAGTCATCAAGTTCTCATCCCCTCTTTCCGCCAATCGATAATTTGCCATACGTGTTATGAGGCTGTACAGAAAACCAACGCTAGACAAAAGGCCGGTGAAAATCGAGTAGAAATTTGCGAAAGTGAGTGAGCCATAGGTGAGACAGTCTGGGAGACTGTCGAACGCTGGTGAGTGAGCTTTCGTAGATTTATGCCGATTTTCACCGGTCGATGTCAGCGGAATGATGTAAACTTAACTAAGAATGGTGGTTTTCTGTACAGTCTCCTACTATAATACCACTTATCGAAGCTGACCGAGGTAATTTCCAAATCAAATATGTCAGACTCAATCTTCTCAAAAATCATTCGCCGAGAAATCCCCGCGCAATTCGTCTATGAAGACGACGTTTGTGTGGTCATTATGGATAAATTTCCTAGTGTTAAGGGTCAAACTTTAGTAATCCCAAAAGTGGAAGTTGATTACGCTTTCGACTTAGATGAAGAAGCCTACACCCACATTTTCAGCGTAGCAAAAAAGATAGCCCGAGCTTCCGACAAAGCCTTCAGCACCTTCCGTACCTGTTTGGTAGTGGAAGGATTTGAGGTTCCCCACGTCCACATCAAACTCTATCCAATGCCAGAAGATTATAAGGACCTCTCAACTGCCCTGAAACAAGGAGAGCTGGCTGAAGATGAAGAGTTGTCCAAACTCGCTGAAGCAATTAAGTCTGCCTTGTAATTCAAAAAGGTGAGTTTGCCCAACTTCAATGTCACTTAACCACTGAGTAGGGGTAACTCCGAGACCTAACACCCTCCCTAAATACACCTGTTAACCGGTGTATTAAGTCGCTACTTTTTCTTTTTTAAAACTGCTTCAATCGCTGGGAGTGTGCCTGTTTCTAAAAAAACCAACATGGCTCCGCCGGCGGTCGACATAAAACCAA
>JBBDVD010000068.1:0-2680 GCA_040903565.1 Minisyncoccota bacterium | reverse complement strand
TTCAAGTCCTCTCCTGTGGAGACAAAATATAAAAAACAGAAGCTTGCAAGTGTTCGCTTCTGTTTTTTATTTTGTGCCCAGGAGAGGACTTGAACCTCCACAGGATTACTCCCACATCCACCTCAAGGATGCGCGTCTACCGTTCCGCCACCTGGGCAGGTGTTTGTCAAGAGTAAGGGTTTTCCTTTCTAAAGACGTTGGCCAATTGTATGCAACATGCGCTCTATTTTCAAGCGTTTTCTTGTTAAACATAGAGTTTGTATATTAGGATACATCTTTCTTAAGAGTTTTAAGGAGTCGGCTTTTGCATATCTAAGTTGATATACAGCTTTTATACCATTTCCTGTTATATGCCCCTGAATTTGCAGATGGGTTTTAATATTTTCCTGCAGCCAAAGAATATGCGTCTGGCTAGCTGAAACAAAAGTAGTGTAGAACATAAAGCTTGATTTCCACCGTGGGTCAAAATATGAGTGTGTACAACCATCACCATCAAATGAACCGCGTAAAAAGTCGAAAAAATATTTATCTGGAACTTTAATTTTTCCAATGATTTTGGATTTATTCGGCATCAACCCAATTCGAAGTAGAAACGCATAAAACAAGACGTCACTAAACTGTGTCACGAAATATCTCTTTAGTTGATTCGCAGCACTAGATTTCTTTCCTATATGAATATTTATTTCTAATGCCTTCTGAAAAATCTCAATCAATTCTAGATCTTTTGAGGTAAAGGTAATGTGTCGGCCATTAATTGACAAAGAACCATCCGATACCAATAAACCAATCGCATACGCAAAATTTGGTGACCATTCAATCTTTACCTTACCCTTTGGTTTTGGTCCTCTCTTCCCCACCCATCTATTTTATCCCACTCAAGGATATAGCATCTACCAATTTATCAACAAAAACAAAAGCGGCGCCGAAGGCGCCGCTTTTGTTTTTGCTAAATCAACTTAGTCCTTCTTTTCTTCTTCAGTCGGAGCTTCTTCTGCAGGAGTCTCCTCAGCTGGAGTAGCTGTGGCTTCTGCCTCAGCCGCCTTAGCGGCTTCCTCGGCCTTCAGAGATTCCTCCTCGGCTTTCTTAGCGGCTTCCTCGGCCGCCTTAGCTTCAGCTTCAGCCCGAGCAGATGCCTCAATCTCAGAGTCAGTACCTAGAGTAACCTGAGTAAACCGGCGCATCTGACGCTTGATCTCACGAGCCACCTTATCGCGAATGAAGTAGAGCTTAGCTCGGCGAACCTGAGAACGCTTCACAATCTCGATCTTGTCGATAAGTGGTGAGTATAGGGGGTAAATTTTCTCAACTCCAACACCACTAGCTACCTTACGAACGGTAAAAGTGGCTCCGGGTTCATCGCCGTGCTTGCGAGCAAGTACTACACCCTCAAAAATCTGAATACGGGTCTTGCCCTTTTCCTCGATTTTTTGATGAACACGAACAGTGTCGCCCGGGCGGATACCGAGCTCCTTGCGACTGGTCATGTTGACTGGAGAGATATTAACCCCTGAAAGAATGGAATTCATAAAATGTCTATAAAAAGTGGGCGTACTCTAACACAAGCCCTGCTATTTAGCAATCTTGGCTATCGCCGCCTCTAATTCTGCTGGCAGTGGTGCCTCAAAAGTTTGCTCTTCGCCATTTGGCAAAACGACTAACAACTTGAAGGAATGGAGGGCTAGTCTTGATAGACCAAGGTTATTAGAGTGTTCGTATTTACCAGTGGCGTATAACTTATCACCAACTATCGGTCGACTGATCGACTTCAGATGTACGCGCAACTGATGCATTCGACCGGTCTTAGGTTGCAACTTTAAGTACGAGAACGGCTCTCCTTCAGATTCACCCGAAACTAAATTTTCCCAATCAGTTACCGCTTCTCGCAGTTTTCCTTTCGCTCCCCTCTCGGAGGAACGGAGCTTCCAGTCTCTCGCACTGCGTCCAATTGGACGATCAATAGTTCCCCATCTTTCACTCATGCGACCATACACCAAAGCGCGGTACTCTTTTTTCACCAATCTGTCTTTAAATTGTATCTTTAAGTAATCGAATGTCTCCTGGTCTTTGGCTAAGACCATCACCCCCGAAGTATCACGGTCGAGTCGGTGCACTATTCCACTCCTCTCTATCTCCCGACCATCTTTGCCTATCCTTGGTTCGCCGACGCCGCGAGCCTCCGGCTCGCGGCGTAAAAACCACTCCACCAATGTCCCCGAAGGATCATCTCCCTCTCCATGCACCGCTAAACCAGCTGGTTTATCAATCACCAATAACTGCTCGTTTTCAAAAATAATTTCCGATTCTTTCATATTGTTAGTATTTGATACTAAATTCATCCAGCGGCTTTTCGACCGACTGCCATTCAACCGCCACCGCCTCCACCTGAGCCAACAAGGAACCTTCGTGGAGATACTCCACAAACTCTTTAAGGATTGTTGGATCACCTTGCGCCACTACCTCCACCGTACCATCCGGAAGATTTTGCACATAACCAGCCAAACCTAGCTCATCGGCCGAGCTTTGTACATAAGTACGATAGGCCACTGCCTGCACCTTACCAGAAATAATACAACGCATTTCGATCATAGATTGCATTATAGACTAAACTCCTTCAAGCCATCCAGCCAGCCTTTTATACTTAGAGCCACATTTGTATCACACACGTAGATTTGCAGAGTAC
>JBBDVD010000067.1:0-2924 GCA_040903565.1 Minisyncoccota bacterium | reverse complement strand
AGCTAAATCACCATAAGTCGTCACTCTTCCAGGAGGAATAGTCAGGGCCAATTCCACCACCCTTTCTCCAAAAGTTTTACCCTTCATCCCGTTAGAAATAGAACGCGGAGTAGTTTTTACTAACTTCATAAATTGACGAATCTTAAGATTTACTCACATCACTTAAATGAATCTTGTTCGTTATTTCTAACGGGATTCATTTTAATACTCCACCACGATTGGAATAGATATCGAAGCGTCATGTTCCGGCAATCCTGAAGCATTGCTCCTGTGTAAAATCAAAGTAGCAGGACCAACATAGGCCGAAGGCAAGTCAATGATTTCTGAGGTAAATGACACGAATTCCTCTGTCATCCAATCGCCATTGGCGGTAGCGTAAGAACCGGCAATAATGTCACCCGTGGCTCCCACCACCTCAATCGGGAAAGTTGCTTCAAAGAACCAGTATCCACGCGCTTCACCGGTCACCACAAACTCCTTTCCGACTACCCCGCCGGGATGGGGATTTTCAACCTTAATTAAGTCTTCATTAGCGTTAGTGTAAGTGGGTTGCACCTCTATCTCCTCCGCGTAAACTCTTCCATCAGGAAGCGCACACCGTCTCGGGTAACTCTCTTGTATTGGATAGCCGGCAGCCTCACACTCCTCAAATGAGGTTATCGCCTCTGTATCGAGTTGCTCCGTAGTTTCCACTCGTTGCTGATTTATAAAATACCAACCTCCGCCAAGCACAACCAGTAAGACCAAGATAATGATTAGTTTTTTCATCCCGTTAGAGGTTAAGTAAATAAAAGTAGTTTGTTATATTTCGTGCCCGCAAGGAATCTAAATCGAGACCTCTAACGGGATTCACATTTTGATTCTACCACGAAAACAGGACAACCTTTAGGAACCTGTCTCTTCCTTTATTTCCTTCTCATCGTTTCTAACAGCCTCCTCAGTTACTCGTCTTTTAAACGAGAACTTAAACATGGCAAAGACAACCATGGCCGAAAACATGATGCCGACGACGTTGACAAAGAAGAGCAGCAAAGCGCTACTTATCATCGCCCAGTCAAACATCGCCAATCCAACACCGGCAGTAGCTAGAGGCGGCACCAAAGCCACGGCGATGGCGACGCCCGGCAAAGTTTCGTTAAGATGAGGTTTAGTAATAGCAAAAGCCGCCGCAAACCCGGCAATTATCGCTACTGTCGTATACATGAAGGAAGTCGAACCTTCCATATAAATTGAAAGGGGCAACATCTCACCATTCGCAACACCCGCAAACAGAAGGCCAATAACTAGTCCGGCCATGAGCCCGATCCCAACAGATTTAAGTAAGGTAAAGAAAGACCGGGCAATGAGCTTGGAATCGGAGACGATGACTCCGAGTGAGAGCGAAAGTACGGGATATAAAATCGGCGCGATCAACATACTACCTATCAATATCACCGAGCTGCCGAGTAAGATACCAAACACCGCCATCGAAATGGAGAGCATTAACATCAAAAAGAAATCCGTCCGAGGCGAAGCGTGTTGGATAATGTTCTCAATAGCGGCGTTCTTATCTTTTTCGTCTAAATTATTGAACAGACTCTCAAACATATTTATTTATTTCAGCTCAGTTATATCAATTATAGGTGGTCACATTCTAGTTTAGCATCCATATCATAAAATTCAGATAGGCCGCAAAACTAACCCAAAAGACGTAGGGTGCCAAGAGCCAAGCCGCGGGCTTAGACACTTTCGCGAAAGCAACTATAGTAGCTATTATAGCAATCCATAAAAATGTAATTTCGATGAGGGCTAATCCGGGCGACTGTAGCCCAAAGAAAATAATTGACCACAGAGTGTTGAGAACTAATTGTAATCCAAATATAGTGAGGGCCACTTTCACCTCCTTTTTCTCGAGTCCTTTTTGCCAAACCAGATAAGCCGCGATACCCATTAGGAGAAATAGAGTAGTCCACACCGGCGCAAAAACCCAGTTTGGCGGGGCCAACTCGGGTCTGACCAAAGTGGCATACCAACTATCAATTGCTGGTATGGTGAAGAAGGATCCTACAAAACCAGCCATCTGCGCCACAGCAACACAAAAAAGCAATTTTAAAAAATTTATGACGTTCATGACTAAACTTTATCTCCAGCAAAGTTCCCCACTACCCAGTGTACTATCGCCAACACTACCGCAAAGATAAGTGCCCACCAAAAACTCGCCACGGCAAATCCGGGAACGATGTAAGCCGCCAGCATAATTAAGGCGGCATCAATTACAAAAACAAAAAGCCCGAGCGTGAGAATAGTGACCGGTAGTGACAAAATCACCAGTATCGGTTTAACAAAAGCATTAATTGCTCCCAGCACCACCGCCAAAACTAAAGCCGTGATAAAGCCGTCCACCATCACGCCAGTCAACAAATAAGCCGCTACCATTATGGCTAAAGCCGAAACCACCCAATTAATTATTATTGACATAAAAATGGATTAACTATTAGTCGCTACTCTTAATGATACCATCACAAACAAAATGTTACGGAGTAACTCTCGAATAATCCCTCTAGATACAGTCTTTGGCCTTGAAGTAGTCCGTCGCCGTTGGTGAATCACCGGATTTAATTTCCGCCACCCGCTCTTCACCGAGTTTAGACTCAAAGCAAGCTTCCTGCTCCGGAGTAATTTCAGAAGGCAAACTAGCCGGATCAATACCAAAGGTTTTCAGGGCGCTTTCTTGAGATTCATTTATATAAGGGTGTGAACTATCGGTGCCGGAAGTGTTACCGGAATAAAAGCCCCGAAGGTTCAGTGGATCAACCACAAAAAAGTAGGTACCGATAAGTATAAGGATAAAGAAGATAACACCAAGAGTAACAAAGAATATATTTAAGATTTTTTTCATCCCGTTAGAGGTTAAGTAAATAAAAGTAGTTTGTTATATTTCGTGC
>JBBDVD010000066.1:0-2966 GCA_040903565.1 Minisyncoccota bacterium | reverse complement strand
TTTATGACGCTGTTTTCTGTATTTGTTGCGGGTGGAATCGAACCTAAGGAGGGGGTCGGGGAACCATGTGGTTCCCCGTGGCGGAAGGCAGCGAGCGACTAGCGAGTGTCGGAAAACCGAGGGGTTTCCGAGAAGTTCGATAGCGAAGCGTCCGGGCCCCGCAACACGAATGTAAAGACCGCCATTTGGCGGTCTTTACGTTATAAACAGCTCATAAATTGTAAAACTACCAAATAAGTTAATATATACCTTATGGCTATGTTCGATAAGAAAATACTTGCTCATAAACTACGTCGACGGGGCAAGAGTATTATTGAGATTGCCAATAACTTGAAGGTTTCTAAGAGTACGGCGAGTCTTTGGTGTAGAGAGATTAAGCTCACAGATAAACAATTAGAACGACTAAATGCTAGTAAAATCGCCGGAGGACATAAAGGGCGTATGATTGGGGCGGGTGTAAATAAACAAAGAAGATTAGATGCTATCCAGCTTGGTGTAACAGAAGGAGAAAAACAAGTCGGTAAACTTTTTGATAGAGACTTGACCATGTTAGCCGTTGCTCTTTTTTGGGCAGAAGGAGCAAAGACAGGTTCTCGCTTCATGTTTATCAACTCTGACCCAGAGATGATTTTATGTATGTATCGCTACCTAAGAGAGGTAGAGGGGATAGATAATGAGAGGTTCCATGTCACAATTCAAATAAACAGAGTGCATGAAGAAAGGATACAGAAAATTTTAAAATTTTGGTCCAAACTACTCAGTTTGCCACTTCATCAATTTAGCAAACCATATTATGTAAATGTAATCCCTAAAAAAATATACGAAAATCATGACACATATTATGGTATTGCTCGACTTGGTGTACGTGGCGGTTCCAGTTTACAATATAAATTATTAGGTTATATTGATGCACTGAAGAAATCAAATAATCATATGTCGGGGTAGCTCAGCTGGTTAGAGCGGACGTTTCATAAGCGTCAGGTCGACGGTTCAAGTCCGTCCCTCGACACAAAATTACCAAAGATACCCAAAGAATATCTTGGAGATTTTGTTAGAGGATATTTTGATGGTGATGGAAATGTTTGGGTAGGAATAATTAACAAAAAAAGAGTAACTCCCACGAAAGTCATGCAAGTAGCTTTCACAAGTGCGTCTTTAGGTTACTTAAAAGAGTTGCTGATTACCCTAAAAGAGGCGGGGATAAAGGGCGGTAGTTTTTACACCCCGAATACCAGTAATTACTCTCGACTTACTCTTTCCAGTAAAGATGCTTTGAAACTTTGTGAAATTATGTATAATGGCCGTCACAAACTATATTTAAAGCGGAAGAAGATCGTTTTCGATAGTTTTGTTAAAATGCGGGCGTAGCTCAACTGGTTAGAGCGCTGCCCTGTAGTCGTGCAGCTTTCTGTTCGAAAGATGGATTGAAACTCTCCTGGATATCGGTGAAGGCTAAGTCTCTCAATAGAGAGATATGCGAATACCGAGGGAACCTCACACACAAAAACAAATAGTATGAGGGCGCCGTAGAGACTAGATACAGGGGTACCTAAAGGGAAACCTATGGTAAAGATATAGTCCACGCCACTATGAAAATAGTGGAAGCAGTGCACGGCAGAGGTTGAGGGTTCAAGTCCCTTCGCTCGCGCATAAAACAGTTAGGCCCTAGTGCGAATGCACTGGGGTCTTACTGTTTTACAGCGAAGAGGGACTTGAACCGAGTCGTGGCGAAGCCCGCAGGCCTCTGGCCGAGGACCACGACGAGTGGAGGTCAATGGAATGAGATATTTTGCTACGCTAGTAAGTAAAATATCCATGAGAGTGACCAAGTCCCTTCGCTCGCGCAAAAGATAAGCCGCTCTCGGGCGGTTTTTCTGATATTCACCAGCTAGGTATGGCCATATTTAAAGATGTGATAAAATATCGGGATATGAATAGAAACAAATTTTTGCCGATCGCTTTAGTCGTCGGAATAATCGTGGTGATTGGTATTATAATCTGGCAGGTGCTGGGAGGTAAGAGTTTGTTCCAGGAACCATGGACAGGCATGGAGGGTACTGCCGTGGATGTGACACTAGATTTTTATGAATCCTGGCTTTCAGAAAGAAATGCCGAAGAGGGAGATCCTTTCGCCGCGGGCTTACTTGATCGTGTGCAACTCAGTAAAGACGTAAGAGAACACCTAGCTTCTTTCGAAGGAAGGCTTAACGAAGAAGGTGTAGAAGACCCAGTGCTTTGTCAGACTGTGGTGCCGCCCGGCCTTAGAACGATCCCTGTTTATCAACAGGAAGAGTCGGCTCAGTTAATCGTGCGCTCAAGCTCTCGTGAACATTTTGGACAGGCACTGGTAACTCTGGCGGCTCAAAATGGCCTATGGCAAATTACTGAAATCAGCTGTGGCAACGCGGAGACCGGGCCGCAAGGAGAATACTCCTTTGATAAGTCAGGCTTTCTTTTGAAGCAAGTACCCGCCCCCCTCGATTCAAATTATTGGCACTTAGTGTTCCAAGAGGCCGGAGTACTCGGACATGCTGTTCCTCTATATATTGACGAGGAAAGTGTCTGTGTACAAAAGGATGGTAATGAGGTTACTTGCAATGACGATTTTTTGAAAGAGACTATCCCGGCTAGAGTAAAGGGAGAACTCTCTGAGACGGGCGTAGAAGTGAAGAGAATAGAGTTAGTGGATTCGATTTCGATTGATTAGCTTTAATAAGAAGGGTGAAGTAAATACAAAAGCGGAGAGGCTGAAAGCCTCTCTGCTTTTGTATTTCGTATTTTTCAAATTATAAACTTCGTGATATTATCGTTTCCGCAATTGAAGAATTGCGACAAAAGAAGCCATCTTAGCTCAGTTGGTAGAGCGCATCCATGGTAAGGATGAGGTCCCCAGTTCAATCCTGGGAGATGGCTCTAGGAAAATAGCCGGGATTGGCGTAAGCAAACCCCGGCTATTTTTGTTATCA
>JBBDVD010000065.1:0-3015 GCA_040903565.1 Minisyncoccota bacterium | reverse complement strand
AAACTTACTTCCCTCCCTTCTTTCGATCACTTTCCTTCAAAAGCGATTTACGCAAACGCACACTTTTTGGAGTAACTTCCAAATATTCATCATCAGACATGATTTCGAGACCGAGTTCGATAGAAAGAGGTCGATGAGGAATGAGGTCGATAGCCTCGTCGGAACCAGAAGCGCGCACGTTAGAAAGTTGCTTGCCTTTGGTCGGGTTGACCGTCATCTCCTCACCTTTTGAGGTGTTGCCAATCACCATACCTTCATAAACCTCAGCCGCCGGGCCGATATAAAGCTGTCCACGGTCTTGCAGGTTCCAAAGGGAGAAGCCGAGCGCCTTACCAGTAGCCATCGAGATCATACTGCCCACCTGACGCTTCTTTATCTCGCCAGCGTACGGCTTGAAGCCGACAAATTGCGAAGCGAGGATTCCTTCACCCCGAGTGTCGATAATAAATTGGCCTTTATAACCCAAGAGTCCACGAGTTGGACCTTCGAAGATGAGTCGCACTTGGTTTTCATGCAGGATCATATTTTGCATGATAAAACCACGATTGGATAGCTTCTCAATCACTGGCCCTTGGAACTCCGAAGGGACGTCGGCCACCACCTCCTCAAAAGGCTCTAGCTTCTTCCCCTCTTCCTCTTTGATAATTACCTGCGGCTGAGAGACGGCCAGTTCGTAGCCTTCGCGTCGCATGTTTTCGAGCAATATAGAAATGTGCATCTCACCCCGACCAAATACGTTGAAACTGTCTCCTCCCGCAAAATCCACCTTGAGTCCCACGTTGATCTCCAATTCTTTTTCCAAACGCTCCTTGATTTGTCGACTGGTAACAAACTTACCTTCGCGACCGGCGAAAGGGGAGGAATTGGGCATGAAGCGCAAACCAATAGTCGGTTCATCGACCTTAATGGCCGGCAAAGGAGCCACATCTTCACGATCAGTGAAGGTCTCGCCAATGTCGATATCGATAAAGCCAGCAATCAGGACGATGTCGCCCGCGTAGGCGGTCTCAGTTTCTACTTGGATGACACCCTTGAAGGTAGAAAGTTTGACCACTTTTCCTTTCTTGGTTTCCTCACCCTCATGAACAACGAATAGGTTTTGACCTTTGCTGATTTGTCCGCTATATACACGGGCCACAGCCAAACGACCAAGAAAGTTGTCGTATCCCAGGTTAAAAACTTGGGCGGTGAGCGGGTCCCCCTCTTTAAAAGCTTCGGCCGCTGGAACTTGTTCGAGAATTACATCAAGCAGGGGGCTGAGGTCTTTACGTTCATCTTCCATCTTGCGCATCGCTACCCCTTGCAGGCCGATAGCATAAACGGTAGTAAAGTTGGATTGCTCATCGCTGGCTCCTAATTCCAAAAAGAGTTCCAAGACTTGATCTTCTACATGATGAGGATCAGCTGCCGGTTTGTCTATCTTGTTGATGACCACGATTGGCTTAAGGCCAAGCTCTAGCGACTTCTTTAATACGAAGCGAGTCTGCGGCATGGGACCTTCCTGTGCGTCGACTACGAGAAGTACCGAGTCGATTGAGCGAAGGACACGCTCAACTTCAGAACCGAAGTCGGCGTGGCCGGGGGTATCCACTATGTTTATTTTTGTCCCTTTATATTCAATGGAGGTGTTCTTGGCGTAAATGGTAATACCACGCTCTTTTTCGAGAGCGTTGGAGTCCATGGACTGACCTTCCACGCGGGCACCGGTCTGTTCCATTAAAGAGTCGGTCAAAGTGGTCTTACCGTGGTCTACGTGGGCAATAATGGCTATATTTCTGATTTCTTGAGACATAAATAAACATAAAAGGCGCTCGCGCGCACTGGGAAACTATCTAAAAGTACTATTATAATACATTAAATGAAGCCAATTGTCCACCTTTTCTCAAGTTCGAGGCCTTGCCTCGAACTTGTCCGCGTCGTTACCTGTTTCTCCCGTCCACAAAATAACTCTGGAGAAAGTCTTGTAGCCAGTCAGCCACACTATTGTACCTGCGAGCCTCTTTCGTTCCTTCGATACTCTGCCAAATGCTATCGAGCGATGTTTCAAGAGAAGAGCCATTGAAACTCACCAAGCAGGTATCTAGCAAGAAAGTGTTTTGATTGAGGGAAATGCGGTATTCATAGTCGTAGCCGCCTCGATCAGATTGACAAACCGCTAGTCTGCCGGATTGCTCAAGAGCAGCTAACTCAGTTTCGATAAAGCGCAAGTCCGACATTTCTCTTTGGGAGATTTTGCCGCTTCTGGGTTCGGGAGATTCGCCGCCGGAGCCGCCAGGCAAGTAAGTGTACTCGCCGTTCCCAAGCAAGCGAAAGGAGGGCTGGATGTAATTGCTTTCATTAACTCCACCAATACGCTTACCAACTACGCTCCACTCGCCCGCCTCAGCCTCAGTCCCGCTCAAACTCTCGGCCTCATAGGTAGGCTTGAAGGCGGTGATGTAGACAAACATGCCAATAATCAATCCCGTCAGGAAAGTCAGTGAAAGCAATATCCAATCATCGCGTTTCATCCCGTACGAAATAGGACACGGACGCACTCAATTCCGTATCCAAAATTAACTACTTTAAAAAGTTCGACCATATTATATTAGATTACATTCTACTACATGTCCGCTATTTCGTACGGGATTCATTCCAATAATTATAACAGGGGCGCGGCAAAGCCGTGCCCCTCACGGTTGGTAATTGATTGACTTTAAGCTATCATAACCACCGCATTGGAAAGATGGCTGAGTGGTCTAAAGCGCACGCCCCGCACCAAAAATAAGTTAGATATCGGAAAATTTGTAGTTGATACACAGGCACTTAGTTCTTGTTAGAAATTTTTATATATTTTTGGTGCGGGGTAAACTTGGAAAGTACATCCGGCACCAAAGCGGAGGAGTGGCTGAGCGGTCGAAGGCGCTCGCTTGGAAAGCGAGTGTGGGTTTACGCCCACCGCAGGTTCAAATCCTGTCTCCTCCGCTTTGGTGCTGTGACGTGTGTCGGTTTACGCCGACCGCGGGTTCGAATCCC
>JBBDVD010000064.1:0-3069 GCA_040903565.1 Minisyncoccota bacterium | reverse complement strand
TTTTACAGGACTGATTGAAGGGTGGGGTGGAAGTCATTGCCCGTTAAATTATCTATGATGATGGTAAACTAAATTATGGATTGGTTTATTATCATCAGCTTTATTGTTGGGTTTGGAAGTGGTGTCGTTTGGTCGCGTGGGCGATTTCGCCATGGGGCGGGTAGTAACCCTTTCTTGCAACTTGACTCTACTGAAGCTGATGAGCTTCGAGAAGCTGGCTCGTTGGTGGTCCAGACAAGGATAGGAAAAAGAAAAGAACGCATAATGGAAAAAGCTCAGGCGGACGGAAGAATCACCAACGATGGTGTGGAGGATATGTTTTGTATTAGCGATACGACGGCCGGGCGTTATCTCAGCGCTTTGGTGGAGGAGGATAAGTTGGTGAAGGTGGGTGATACAGGCAGGGGAGTGTACTACGAACCTAGATAAAAACGTCGCTCGTCTGAAGCGTTCTGGACGACTAGTAAAACGGTCGTTTTAAAGCCCTAAACGCCCCAAATGTAGTACATTTGGGGCGTTTAGGTAGGTATCAGGGGCGGGGCGAAGCCCCGCCCCTGATAGATTTTCGTATCTATCTCTAATGAATTTGACATACTATACCAAAAGTATATACTTTTGGTATATGAAAAATGCTGTAATTAATTTGAAGACCGATCCTAAACTCAAGTCTAAAGCAATGAAAGTTGCCGATACACTGGGTGTGAGTCTGAGTGCTGTGTTAAATAACGAGCTGCGTCGTTTTAGCGAAGAGCGAACGGTCGAGTTTCGTGAACCTCTTAGACTCAAACCAGAGGTGGAAAAGGAGCTCAAGGAAACTTTGAAAAAGATTAGGGGAGGTAAAGAGGAATTGTCACCGGTCTATAACACAGCCGAGGAATTTCTAACTGATCTGCGAAGTTAATATATGAAAATTCGTCGGACTAAGAAGTTTTAAAAACAATTTTCAAAATTGCCGACAAGAGTACAACAACGTTTTGATTACAGATTCAAATTATTTTTGGAAGAATCAAACCATCCTTTACTGAAGATACATAAATTAACCGGAGAATTGTCTGGTTGTTGGAGCTTTAATGTGACAGGTGATTATCGCGCAGTATATTGCTATGAAGGCGACGTTGTTGTGGTGATGTTGATGATCGGCACACATAGTCAGCTGTACAGTGCTTAAAGGTTGGTAAAAGGGAGATAACCGCGCGGCCGGCTCCGTGTAGTGATCCCTGCTCTACTACCGCCGAAGGCGCGCGGTTGTTGGGTTTGGGGGATGTTATACTTGCCTATAAATTGATGTTTATGAAGAAAAAGATTAGTCAGCAAGAAAATAAAGAGTTGCTAATTTACCAAACAAAAAGCGGCGCTTTGGAATTGTGTGGTGATTTTGATAATGAAACGGTGTGGGCAACGCAAGCGCAGATAGCAGTAGCGTTTAATGTGGATGTTAGGACGGTGAGCGAACACATCAGTAATATTTACCGGTCAAAAGAATTAACCAAGGGGGCAACTATCCGGAAATTCCAGATAGTTCAAAAAGAGGGTAAGAGAGAGGTGTCTCGCGAAGTTATGCACTATGACCTGGATACCATTATTTCTGTTGGCCAGTAAAGGGGCAGCTTGTAAGGATTTCTTACAAGTTCAAAAAGGTAGCAGAGAGATGTTTGCATACTGTAGCATATTTGTGCTACAATACACGTATGACTACTAAAGAGAAAACTACAACCAAAAGTGCGATGGTTCGAGCTCGTATTGAGCCTGCTGTTAAGAAGCGGGCGGAAAAAGCTTTTGAGAAAATAGGAATATCTCCGTCGGAAGCTATAAATGTGTTTTTTAAGCGAGTGGCAGTTGAGCAGGCCTTTCCGTTTTCTTTGCATGTACCAAATGCTGTTACTCGAAAGGCGATGCGGGAGATGGAGCGAAGGGAGGGTCTGCATAGTTTTGAGTCGACTGAAGAATTGTTTAATTGGCTTGATGCCTAGAGCATGTATAAAAACCCTCCGCAAATGATACACGACTCGTCTTTTGTTTGCTCTGGCTCGTCAGTTTCCAAAATTCGGTTAAAAAACCGATATAATTTCTTATCGTATCTCGATATGATTCGAAATTCTAGCAATTTTTTACCTCTAATTTCGCAAACCTTTGGATCTCAGAGGGTTTTGACACATGCTCTAGAGCATACGATGTGACATGCGAACACTCATAACGCAAAGCACGTTTCGCCGCGATTATAAGCGAATGAAACGACGACATAAGAATGTATCAAGTCTAAAGGCGTGCATCGAGTTGTTGTGTGCCGGAAAATCACTACCGGTAAAAATGAAGCCACACAAACTTATCGGGAAATATGCCGGTTACTCCGAATGTCACATTGAACCAGATTGGTTATTGATATACTCGTTTAATGAAGAAAATCTTGTTCTTGTAAGAACAGGTAGTCACGCTGACTTGTTTGAGTAGTGAAGGTTGGGGAAGGGGGTGAGGGAGGCCTCTCTGGCTTTACCCAGATATGGTATATTTTCCCTAATATGAAAGATATCTTGAAATGGGTGATGTGGGGGGCGGTGTTTACCGTGCCTTTTGTGCTTTTGATAGTTTCGGAGTCGATGTTTTTCCCGTATATTACGGGGAAGAACTTCGCTTTTCGAATATTGGTGGAGGTGGCCGTAGCAGCTTGGGTGTTGCTGGCTTTGGTAGATAGAGCGTACCGTCCGCGTTTTTCTTGGATTTTGGCGACTATTGGCGGGCTGGTGGCCGTTATGTTCGTGGCCAATATCTTTGGAGAGTATGCGCCAAAGAGCTTCTGGAGTAACTTCGAGCGTATGGAGGGTTGGGTGATGTTAGTACATTTCTTCTTATACTTTGTAGTGTTGGGGAGTGTGATTAAAACCGAGAAGTTATGGAATTGGTTTTTTAACACGGCTTTGGTGGCCGCGGTCATTATGTCCCTCTACGCTTTGGCACAGGTGGCGGGGGTGGTGGATATCAGTCAGGGAGGAGCTTGGCGGGTGGATGCTAGGCTCGGAAACTCCACCTACCTTGGTGTGTACATGCTCTTTCATATGTTTATTGCCGCGTGGA
>JBBDVD010000063.1:1795-3080 GCA_040903565.1 Minisyncoccota bacterium | reverse complement strand
GTTCTGTCAGACCCGGTAAACTATTTGTTTCTAAGAAATAGATATCTCCTTTTTTTCCGATAATGAAATCGCTGCGAGAATATTGAGACAGGCCAAGTAGGTTATGAGCTTGCAAAGCTGCTTCTGCCAGACTGGTTTTCTCATCTAGCGAAAACCGACCGGGACAGATTTCTTCCGTCTGACCATTGTATTTTGCTTCGTAGTCAAAGAAGCCGTGAGCGTTTGGCGGAACTATCTCTATAGCCGGAAGAACGTAATGGCTTTGTCCACGCAAACCCTCTACGATTCCCACTGTCGCCTCCCGGCCTGAAATAAACTCCTCCACCATCACATCTTCATGGGTAGCCAGCAACGTCTGCAGAGCCCTTATCAATTCATGCACGCCATTGGCTATCACTGTGTCAATCGAGGAACCGCCACTGATAGGCTTAACCACGTAAGAAGGACCAAAGAGAGACTCGATAGTGGCCGCCACTCTTCTCATATCAGTTCCCTGAGCAGACACTCTCATATGTGCCGGCATCTTTAATCTACCCGACCTAAGTATTTCCTTGGTTAGGATTTTATTCATAGCGACCGCTGAAGGATACGATCTACTGCCCGTATAAGGCACACCAACCCTTTCCAAAATTCTCTGCACTGTTCCGTCCTCTCCGTAAGAACCATGGAGCGCAACAAACACCACTTCCACTCCTGCCAAGACTTCTTCCGGCCTTCTTGCAAAACCGTTTAGAATCCACTCCCCCTGCTTGTTGATCAGGATGTCTATAGTAGACACATCTCGTCGACCAAGTGAATCGAGTACACCGCGACCGGTCTTCAACGAAACCTCGTATTCTTGGCTTGGACCACCGCGCAAAACTGCTACCCGAAGGTTTTTCATCCCGTTAGAAATAGGACGCGGACGCAAAAGCAACCGTGCCTAGGATTAAAAGATAATTAAAATTTCGACCCGTACTAACTCTAAAGCTAGTGACGCGTCCGCTATTTCTAACGGGATTCATGCGAATATTATAACACCTGTGAACCCCGCAAGGTTGCGGGGTGTAATTTTTAATTTCTAATGACGAATTTTGATTCAATTTATATTTATATAATTTTGAAATTCAAATTTGAATCAAAATTCAAAATTCGTCATTCTATATTCAAACCAGCCGTCGTTTGCTCCTGTGGTACGAAATAGAAAATCTATGTGCCTCGGCGTTGGCGAGGAGAATGGCGTCGTGGTGTTTCTTCAGAATGCTTTGTGGGCCGAGGAGACGGACTGGTCGGTGGCGGTCGTCTT
>JBBDVD010000063.1:0-1726 GCA_040903565.1 Minisyncoccota bacterium | reverse complement strand
CCCCCCCCCCCACCACCGGCACCACCAACTCCCGCTTTCTAAGCACCCTTTCAGCCACATTTTTCTGGGCGGTCGAACCATCCACCACAATTATCTGTGGAAAAGGCCAATCTTCATGATAAAGCCGACGCTCCAATATCTCTCGCAAAGCCGCCGGGTCGTTAGGGCCACTAACACTCTGAATTTTAAACTTGCGATAGTCGCTCCGCTTCATCTCGCCACCCTCCACCACTGTCATTACCCCCACCATATCGCTCCCTTGCAGATGAGCAACGTCGTAGGCTTCAATCCGTAGAGAATGTTCGTCGCGATAAATGCGCGAATCGTCTTTGATGAGAGCAATATCCTGTATGTGCTGCAAAGCCAACATCTTTTTCTTTAGAGTGTTTGCCTCTTCAAAGCGCTCGGCTTTGGCCAACTTCTTCATGTCACGCTCCAGCTCTTTGATTATCTGCCCTTTCTTCCCTTCGAAAAAAAGTCTAATGTGACGAATGGCTCGAGCGTACTCCGCTTTATTTTCTTCGCTTGGATAAAGACCTATTTGCCGGTTGAAATTTATCTGACCGCGGGCCATCTTGGTCTTCTCGGTACCGATTGGGATTTTAGTATCATAAAACTGGAAGAGTCGTCGAACTATCTTTAATGCTTCCCTAAAGAGTGAGCCACTCGGAAATGGTCCGAAATGATACTCGTAGTCATATTCATCTAAATCTTTTCCCCGTACCACCAAAACTCTCGGCCATTCCTCTTTGGTGATAATGAGGTGATTGTAGCTCTTGTCATCTTTGGAGAGGGTGTTGAACTTCGGCTTGTGAGTACGAATGAGATTGGTCTCTAGAATCATCGCCTCCAAGACCGACTCGGAAGCCGTCCACTCCAAACCCTTGGCCTCCACCACCATCTTCTCGATCAAGGTTGAACGTTTCTCAGCCAAGTCGCCCGCAAAATAGCTCCTTACCCGATTGCGCAAAGAGGTCGCCCGCCCAATGTAAAGAATTTCCTTCCGGGCACCCAAAAAGAAATACACCCCGGGTGAGTCTGGTAATTTCCTCTTTTCCACAGCTTGTTTAACCATGATTGTTACCACCGATGTTACAATAAATTTTTAGAAAGCTCCATCAACAAGGATCAGAAAAGTGGAAGAGCGGAAAAGCCTAAAGGAAACAGCCAGAGAAATTCTGGCCTTCTACGAAGATGCTATCGACAAGAATGTGGCGGAAGAGGTCACAGAGTACGGGCCTTATAGCCCGAGGTTGTGGCACTTTATCTTCCTACACTTCTTTCATTGCGGTCCGGTGGACCCAAAAGACAACCCGGCTAAGGAAGGTCAACCACTGGGCAGTAATGACCCGAAATGGGACACTCTTCTGGTCCACAACAAAGCTCTAAAGGCGCAAAGGTTGGTGCTCCGGCTTCAGAAAGCTCGAGCCAATGCCCTTGTTCGCAAGCAGAGCGAAAGGAAGGCGGCATGATTGTCGCCTTTACCTTTTCGGCTAAACTGAACATGAAAAGAATAGTCGCCGTCCTCAACAAACAGGTCTTTTTTTGTTTAAATTATTTCCTAAACGCTATATGCTAACCGCTCAGCGCTTTCCCAGCATCTTCCTCAAATACTTCCCCGTATAGGACTTCTCATTGCGAGCCACCTCCTCCGGAGTACCTTTGGCTACTAAGTTGCCGCCTGCCTCGCCACCCTCCGGGCCGATGTCGAGAATGTAGTCGGATG
>JBBDVD010000062.1:2769-3098 GCA_040903565.1 Minisyncoccota bacterium | reverse complement strand
ACGATAAGGGAAAATATCACCTTTGATTCTTCAGTTTCATTCATAGATTATTCAGGATTATCTTTGATTATATATTACCGAGACCTTCTCCTGATAGAAGGTGGGGGATAGTAGGTAAAATAGGTCAGGTGCGTAGCACCTGACCTATTTTACTGTTGGGCGGCTACCGAGAATTGAACTCGGATTTCCGGTACCACAAACCGGCGTAATAAACCATTATACAATAGCCGCCATTTGGCGGCGCGAGCCAAAGGCTCGCGCCGCATAGTTATACCTATTTTATTAACAAAAGTCGAGTATAATTTGTAGGTCAGGACGTGGCGGCGGGG
>JBBDVD010000062.1:0-2759 GCA_040903565.1 Minisyncoccota bacterium | reverse complement strand
CCCCCCCCCCCCTACTACCAACTACTTTCTAATTTCTACTCACTAACCTATGGACGACGAAGGTCGCAGACTCGCTATACTTTTTTTGTTTATCCTCGGCGCGGCTGTGGGTTTTTATCTCGCGCGGTTTATTTTCTAGTGGGCGTCGATCTCTAGTTCGTGTTCATGCTCGTCGTCATGTTCATCATGATGTTCATCTTCGTGTAGGTGGTCTATCTCATCGTCATGAAGTTCTTCGTCGTGAGCATGACCATGGCCAAAGGTTTCGTGAGTATAAATTAAGACGAAGGTCATCATAATGAATCCGAGAACGAGTGCTAGCAGAGTGGCCCAGAAACTACCATAGGTTTTTAAGTTGCCATGGATGCGAGGAAGCAGGTCGCTGGCGGCGATAAATAACAGGTTACCGGCCGCGATGCCAGTAATTATCCAAACGTATTCGGCGGCGTGGTCGGCCAAGATCAAAGTGAGGGCAGTACCGACAATAATGCTGGAAGCGGAGAGAAGATTGAGTAGAGCGGCTTTCAGGCGAGAATATCCGCCGCGCACCAATACGCCAAACTCCACTATCTCTTGCGGGATTTCGTGCAGAGCCAAACCGACAGCCACAGCCGCACCAAGGGCCGGGTTAATTAAGAAAGCCGCGCCAAGAATGACACCGTCGGTAATATTGTGAACGGAATCACCAATAAGAAGCAAGGTCGCTGCCCCTTTTCTTTGACAGAGCTTGTCGTCATCCTCTTTGGTGTGGAAATAACGGTGGAGTTCGTAGGAAAGGATATAAAAGAGGATAAAACCTACAGCGACGGCGACGCCGCCCCAGGTGGCGTTGGCCTCGAGCGTTTCTGGGATTAACTCAAAAAGAACTAGAGAAAGAAAAACACCAACGGCGGTGGGGATGACGTATCGTTCGACACCTTCTAGTTTGCGGCTGTTGCCGAAAAAGAGGGCACCGATAAGCGAACAAAGAGCAACGGCAGCAGCGGCGAAAATGGCTTCAAAAAACATAGGTTATATTTATTGCAAATAAGTTGCATTAGTGTAGCAAGGTGGAGAAGTAAAGTCAAAATTTATTGGTTGCTAAGTTGTGAGTTAATGTAGAGCCAAAAAGAATAGGGGATAAGAAACTGGGTATGTGTCATATCCAGAGAATATGAATGTTCCAAGGGGTGGTGCAATTAGCCTGCAAACTTTGGTGCAATTAGAGTGAGAATTCACTCCGGCCATTGCAAAATTATAAAAATGTGATATAGTGAAAAAAGCTGATGGGTGCAGATTTTCTGTGCTTAGGACAGCTCTTTGGCAATGTGTTCGCTTAACAGGCGGGCGAGAAATCGGCTAATAGCCGGAAGGAAATTCCAATGAAGTACCCTGACATTACTTTGGGTCGAGTAGAAGCCGTCTGGAATAAGCTCGGTGGAGAGGAAGGAGTGCAACGCTTTCTCTCTAGTGCGGTGGAGATTGTCGTCAAGAATATCCTCACGCCACTGCGCACCATCGCTGTCTCCGCCCAGCCGGCAGCGACCGTCTCGAAGCGTTGGCTCAAGGAGGCCGGTGTCGTCTGGACGGGCGGCAACTTTGAGACCAACTTCTTTGGCCTCAAGGTCGCCGCTACCGAAGCAGCTGATCTCTCCGTGCGCCGTTTGGAGCAGTCCTCACTCGACGCTCCTATCCTTACCGATCTCGGCGACAAAGCCGAGATCGGTATCTCGCAGTTCAGGGCCTTCTTGGCTGAGAATTGCGAAAGCAAGGAGTGTTTCGTCTTCTACCTTCACGGCAAAAATGGTGAGCTCTTTGCTGTGCACGCCTACTGGTACTCCGACGACGGTGGTTGGCTTGTCGAGGTCAACTCGGTCGCGCGCCCGCTCAGGTGGTCTGCCGGCGGCCACGTCGTCTCTCGCTGATCCTCTATATCTTTGGGCCTTTCAAGCCCTTGAACACTATGACCCTTTGAAACTTTGTCCGCGTGACAAAGGACTAGGAGGGTCATTTTTCTTATATAATGATATGCGAGGAAGTTCTGGTGCTCTGGTCACGGCTAGTGCGCAACGCCTCGGACATTCATTATTCCAGAATCGCGCTGGGTACGCCTTCCGCGAGCGTGGGTGACGCATTGCTCAAAAAGTAGTTGACATATATCTTAGATATATATAAACTATACCAGTATGAATACTCAAATTATTTTTAAAGTCGACTCAAAAATAAAAGCTAAGGCAATGAAGCGTGCTAAGCAGGAAGGTGTCCCTTTTTCTTCATTTCTCAAAATGGCAACCGAGAAGTATGCGGCAGGTGAGCTCGGTATTGGTATCGTGAATCCGGCAGAAAAATTCAATGCCAAAACCGCCCGCATTATTCGTGCAGCTCTGCGCGACGTGGAGCAGGGGAAGAATTTATCACCAGCGTTCTCTTCAGCGGCTGAAATGGACAAGTATCTTGGTATATGAAGATTATTTTTCACCGGCGGTTTGAGAAGCAGATTAAGAAATTGCCTCGACCGGTGATAAAAGCGTATAAAGAACGACGGGACCTATTCCTAGCTGATCTTTCTGATCCTATACTCCACAATCACTCTGTAGACGCAGTATATCCTGGATGTAGAAGTTTTAATGTAACTGGAGACTACCGCGTTGTTTTTCAAGAAATTGCGGTGGACACTGTCATATTTCTCTACATCGGTACACACAGCGAACTGTACGGTTAGTTTGTTATAGTATTCAACATGAGACATGTGATTTTATTGGTGATGGTAGCTGGGGTGG
>JBBDVD010000061.1:18785-19382 GCA_040903565.1 Minisyncoccota bacterium | reverse complement strand
GACACGAAAAAACCGCCGGAGGGCGGTCTTTGCATCATAAAATTAATATCTATGATAGGTGAGGTGAGACCAATTTGGTCATCTCGAACATAGTCACTTCGCTTTTGCCTCCAAAAACAACTTTAAGTTTATCATCGGCAAGGATGTTGCGCTTATTGACCGGATTTTGTAGGTCGTGTTTTTTGATATACGCCCAAAGTTCTTTAACTACTTCAGAGCGGGGCATTGGTCCGTTGCCGACTACTTCTGCCAATTCAGGGCTGATAGTCATCGGCTTCATGAAAGCTGAATTTTCTTTTGCCATTTCGGTTATGTTACTTAGTATGCCCATAGTGTACCACCAAAAATTGGCTATTTTCCTATAGGTAGGGTAACTGTGCATAACTTAGATAGATTTGTCAAAGGAGATGTTTTTGTTTTAGGGCTAAATGTGAGGTTGATTTTTAATGATTAAGTCACTAATGTGTCAGAGAAATAAGAGTGATGGAGGCAGGTCGAGCGGAATTCAGAGAGGCTTCAGCGGCTTTTAGAGTGGCGCCGGTGGTGGTGACGTCGTCTAAAATTATGATGTTTTTGTCTTTGAGACGTGAGGGGTGG
>JBBDVD010000061.1:7021-18775 GCA_040903565.1 Minisyncoccota bacterium | reverse complement strand
CCCCCCCCCCCCTCCACATTCGACCATCGGTCTTTTTGACTCAAGGAAGTTTGTGGCTTAGTGTCGCGCAGACGCACCAATGCGTTTTCACTCAGCTTAATGTGTTTCGAAATTGAAAGGGCTCTTTTGGCCACTTCGGTCACTTGGTTATATTTCCGCTTTTTTTGACGTTTTTTTGACAAAGGAACGGGAAGAAGGAGCGTTTCCTGGGGATAATGTTTGAGATAAGCAGCTAATACTTGCCCTAGCAACTGCCAAGCTTTTTCGTTGTGTTGAAACTTCGCCTCGTGCAAGGTCGCTCTAATTGATGGTTCAAAAAAGGGTAGTAAATAAATGATGCCTTCAATCTTGATGGGATTTAGGTGGGGGAGTAAGTCTTCCAACGAAAGATTTCGAACAATCCGATGGTCTGTTCGTTCGGGAAATATATTTCCAATTATCAAACTTAGTAGAGTCATTGCTTTAAAGTGTTGTGCTAGAATTATGGTATCAATCTTTTGACTTCAACATGGCGTTTTCTTTATCAAACATCTTTACCGACTTGAAGCAACAAACAAATAATAACACTCCGACAACTGTTGGTATCGATATTGGTAGTGCTTCCATCAAGGTGGTTGAAATAGAGGAGACACCAAGGACTATCATGTTGCGTACTTACGGTGAATTACAGCTCGGTCCGTACGATAACAAAGACTTGGGAGAAGTGGTGGTGTTAGATAGTGCCAAAAGAGTTGAAGCAGTGACCGACGTGATGCGCGAAGCCGGCGTTTCCGGTCGTCGCGGTGCTTTAGCTATGCCTTTATCATCGAGCTTTTTGACGGTTGTCCCCATCAATCTAGGTCCCGAGGAAGATTTGGCCTCGCGCATTCCGGTCGAGGCCCGCAAGTACGTCCCTTTACCATTGACTGACGTTGCTCTCGATTGGTCGGAGTTGCCGCAGACTGATAGCAAAACCTCAGTACGGGAAGTATTGTTGGCTGCCATTGAAAACAAAGCTTTAGCAGAACATCGAGCCTTACTCTCCGCTATTGATATGACCGGTGAAACGGCTGAGATTGAGGCCTTCAGCTTGGTTCGTTCCTTATGGAGAACGAAAGATACAACGCTCGCCATCATTGACATTGGCGCTCGAAGTTCAAAATTATACATAGTTCGTAGTGGTATGCTCGAGCGACTGCATCGGGTTTCTGTCGGTGGTAGAGAGATCAATCGGGTGATAGCTGATAAATTGAAACTTCCTTTTGAAGAAATTGAAAACTTAAAGAGAAACTACGATCGTTCTACTGAACAGGGAGCTGTCATCTTTCAGTCAATGACTTCAGTGATTGACGGACCCTTGGCCGAATTTGGTAGATTGCTCGGACAGTACGAAGCCAGGATAGGTGGACAAATTGGCCGCTTAGTTATTTCTGGCGGCGTGGCTTCTTCTCCTTATTGTGTCGAGTACGTAACCGGTCGCTTCGGTCGTCCGGTCGAAAAAGCTGATCCTTTTGCAAAGGTGGCCTATCCGGCTTTTATGGAAGACACTCTCAAGGATATCGGTCCATCTTTTGGTGTGGCCCTCGGGGCGGCTCTTCGGGCATTTCAATAAAATTTTCTTCACCATGTTTAGGTAGGTGAAATATCTTGTCCACACTGTACCTATGTGCGAAATCTCGGAGAGAAGTATAATTCACTCATGCCTGAGCAAGGAGCCTCATTTATACCAAAGAGCGGAGTAAAAACAGTTCAGCGAATACGCGGCGGTCGTCGTATTTACATACTGGCCTACATCAGCTACATAGTTTTTTTCAGCACCTTGTTTGTGGTGGTGGGTACCTATCTATACGCCGCTGCCGTCAACCGCAGTCTCTCCTCATTAAAAGAACAACTCGCCGCTGAACAACAGAGGTTCTCTGTTGTTGATGTTGAACAAATTCGTCAATTTGATAACCGTATGAATGAAGCCTCTCGTCTTTTGGAAGAGGCTTCAGCCCCTTCTCGCATATTCTCCGACATAGAATCAATAGTGTCTTCCGACATTTATTTCTCTTCGATGACTTATGAGCAACTGCCCAGTCGAAAGTTCCAAATAGAATTGATCGGCCGAGCTGATAACTTCAATCAGGCAATATCTCAAAGGACCCTTCTCAAGGACAGTGCGATTTTGAAAGATGCCGCTATTACTGCTTATGACTATGCTTTAAGTGAGGAAGGTGCTGCCAGAGGAGGGGCTAAATTGTCGTTCACCTTTTCAGACACTCGTGATTTGTCTGTCATAGCCTACCAAGTAAGCGCGGAAGAAAGCATGGTCGTGGTTTCTTCTCCCACAAGTACTAGTACCGCTGCGACTGTAGAAGAAAGGATAGATGAAACAACAGACGAAGTCTCTCCTGAAGCGACCAGGGATGAAACCGTTGTGGTGGGGGAACCTCGCTCTGCCGACAATCAAGACGAAACCACGAGCGATAATAATGAAACCCAATAAGTAATATGCGCTTTCAATTAGGTATACAAATATTATTACTAACAATTGCGATAGCGATAGCTTTTGGCGTTATCAAACCGAAGTTTGAAGAGATAGGCGTTGTTCAAGGTGAAACTGCTTCATACCGGGACGCAATTGAAAATATGGGCCGATATAATCAGTTGCTTCAAACACTTCTCAATCAATACAACAACCTACCGGCCTCAGATCGCACCGACCTCCTGCGTTATCTACCGGAAAGCGTAGATGTGGCCGGTGTTTCTCGTGACATAACCAATATTGTGGAGCAGAATAATCTTTTGCTGCTTAATATCAGTTTTGATCCGCTGACTCCGGTTACGGCTGATGTTGTAGGAGGAGTGGTGGTCGACCCTTACTTAGCTGATTCGATGAATGTTGATCCGACCTTTGAAATAGTCAATAAAGGCCTTGGTAATCTGCACTATCAAAGGTTTGAGGTAACTGTGGTTGGTAACTATGCTCAGATGAAGCAGATGTTGAAGGACTTTGAGCGCAATAACTACCCGTTACGTTTGGTAGAGTTTAGTTTTTCTGTTGAGGAGACAACATCCTCGTTGGTTGAATACTCATTAACACTTGAAACCTACGCCTTACCGGCTTCATAAAATCATGAAATCACTTATTAAAAACCTGATATTCATAGTAATCCTGGCGGTTACTGCGTATGCGGGATACAACATATTTCTTGCCGGCGACAGTTCGTCTCTAGATGTCGGTATGAATGAAAGCGAGGGTCAAATTCTCGGCCGAGAGTTTTTGGTTCGTCTCGGTGAATTAGAGAAGATAAATTTTTCTAGAGAACTGCTCGATGATCCGCGTTTTCGGTCGCTTTCTTCTTTCAGCACTTCCCCTGATCCGGTCACGGCTGGCCGACCGGACCCTTTCTTGCCGTAAACTTTTCAGCTCATTTTGGGCTTTGAAGGGTACGTGTCCTCGCTTTTCCTATGGATTTTTTAAATGAACTACAACAAGAAGGACTACTCTCTGCCGAGGCTCGAGCTTCCGCAGAGAGTATGGTAGAGAAAGGCGGCTCTCCTGAGGAGGCCCTGCTGAGTTTGGGTCTGGCGCGAGAGACGGTGCTTGAAAAATTATCCAAATTCTACGGAGTTCCTCCACACAGCTTAGTCGAAGATGAGAAAATACCCCAAAACGTTCTCGAATTTATACCGGTAGAAGCGGCCAAAAATTACGGTATAGTGCCGCTTAAGTTGGAAGATGGAACGCTTCTGGTGGGAGTTAATAATCCAGATGATTTCCGACTACGCGAAGTATTGAATTTTGTTAGTTCTAAGCATGGCATGCCGTACAAGTATGTCTTTCTTATGAAAGATGATCTTCAGAAATTGCTTACGGCCTACGACAATTTAACCGGCGAAGTGGGCGAAGCCCTGACTTCCCTGGAAGGCGAGTTGGATAAAGAGATTGCCGACCACAAAAATAACTCCGAAGAAAACCAAGCGTTAACAAAAGACCATGTAAAAGAAGATGCGCCTGTGACTAAGGTGGTGGCTACTATTCTCCGGTATGCCGTTGATGGTGGTGCTTCCGATATTCATATTGAACCGACAGTAGGTAGTGTGCGAGTGCGCTTCCGAGTCGACGGACTTTTGCAAACTAGCTTAGATTTACCTCGCAATGTTCAGTCAGCCGTGGTTGCTCGAATTAAAATATTAACCTCAATGAGGCTGGACGAAAAACGTAAGCCTCAAGATGGACGATTCTCGGCCACCTTTGATGGACGTAAAATTGACTTTCGCGTTTCTACTTTACCTACTAGCCACGGAGAAAAGGTGGTGATGCGTATTCTTGATAATGAAAAAGGAGTACATACGCTCAATGTCACCGGTATTTCCGACCATCACATAAAGACTATTCGTCGTGTTATCAAGGAACCTTACGGCATCATCCTCATTTCCGGACCTACCGGTAGCGGTAAATCAACCACTCTCTATGCTATGTTGTCTGAAATTGATCGCGTTACCAAAAACGTAGTGTCTCTGGAGGATCCTGTCGAATACAATATAGATGGAGTATCACAATCCCAAGTAAGGTCCGAGATTGGTTACACGTTTGCTAACGGTTTGCGCACCATATTGCGCCAAGATCCAGACGTTATTCTCGTCGGTGAGATTCGTGATAAAGAAACGGCTCAGCTGGCCATTCAGGCTGCTTTAACCGGACACTTGGTCCTTTCCACTATCCACACCAACAACGCCATTGGCGTCATTCCTCGTCTTATAGATATGGGGATAGATCCTTATTTGATCGCACCTACTCTAAAGCTCGCGATTGCGCAAAGACTGGCGAGACGTATTTGTAAGCCGGGTAAAGAAACACCGGTGGACGAAAGCATGAGGAGAATGTTCGAAAAAGAATTCGAGAGTTTACCAGAAGCTCACCGGGGTAGAATCCCCACCTTCGAAAAAGTCTATCACCCTGAGCCGGTGCCCGGTTGTGCCGCCGGCACAAAAGGTCGGGTGGCGGTAGCAGAGGTGCTGGAAGTTGGTCCGGAAATACAAGAACTGATACTTCATGGTGGGGGTGAGACCGAGATATATAAAGTGGCTCGAGAGAAAGGTTTCATGAGCATGAAAGAGGACGCCATACTGAAAGCTCTGGCGGGCGAGATACCTTACGAGGAGGTTAGTGTGTTCGGTACTAGGGTCGGGGGAGATGAAATGGATCCCGAGGTAGATAAGTCTACCGATATTGAAACTCCTACTCCGATAGAACCTCAACCGTTACCACCCAAAACCGACATCGGACCGATAGATGAATTGAAAGATTCCGAACTTTGATTTTCGGCTATACCCAGCCTGATGGGGTACATGGGTTTCCGGGGGTTATAATCACAAGTATATGAATCCCGTTAGAAATTACAAAGTTAACATCGATCGTATTTTTCATACTGCAAAACGGGACGGTCGAACCTTTATAAAACATCTAACTCACGGAAACTCAATGGTTTCCTATTTCTAATGGGATGATTCCCGTTAGAAATAGCGGACACGTTGGGGTATAATATCAAATAATATGGTCGTCTCTTTATATAAAAATAATTTTGGATGCGGAAATTGGCTGTCCGCGTCCTATTTCTAACGGGATGAAAGTTTTGCTTGTAGATGATGATGCTTTCCTTCGCGACATGTACGCCACCAAGTTCATGGAGTTTGGACATGAAGTAGAGGGGGCCACTGACGCCAAAACTGCTTTTGGTAAAATAAAAGAGGGTAATTACGACGCTGTTCTGTTGGATGTAATAATGCCATCCCAGAGTGGCCTCGAGCTTTTAAAAGAAATAAACGATTCTGGACTCAAAAAAAATTCCAAATATATCATTTTATCCAATCAGAGTGAAAGTTCCGACCGGGCCATGGCCGGAAAGTTGGGGGCGGACGGTTACATCGTCAAGGCAGAGTCGATACCAAGCGATGTGGTAAAAAAGGTAGAGGAGATATGCAAAAAATAACGATAACCTTAAATACTACTTTAAACCTAAATTTAATTTTAAAATAAATATGGCTGGCGTTGATTACAAAAAAGAACTCGATGATCTAGTAGAAATAATTGTTTCGGAAAAAGGTTCTGACATACACCTCTCGGTTGGGTCTCATCCCACTGTGCGCGTTATGGGTTCATTGGTCCCGCTAATTAAAAAGCCGGTTTTGACTAGCGAGGATATCCTCGGATTTTGCGGAGCACTCTTAAGTGAAAAAAAGAAAGGTTTTTTCAAAGAAAATACTGAAGTCGACTTTTCCTACGCCGCTGGTGATGGGGTGCGTTTTCGGGGCAATGTTTATTATCAACAGGGTACTCCAGCGGTGGCTCTGCGCCATATTCCAAATGAAATACGGAGTCTTGAGGAGCTGGGTCTGCCGCCAATTCTCGAAAGCTTCGCTCAGCGACACCAAGGTTTCTTTCTTTGTGTTGGACCGGTCGGACAAGGTAAGTCCACCACTTTGGCCTCAATGATACAGCTTATTAACCAGAGTCGAGCTGATCATATTGTCACCATCGAAGACCCGATCGAATACGTCTATTCTCCGGATCAGTCACTGATTGAGCAGAGAGAGGTAGGTACCGACACGGTGGATTTTGCTACCGGACTCAATGCTGTCTTCCGTCAAGATATAGACGTTATTTTGGTTGGAGAAATGCGTAATCCTCAAACCATTTCTACGGCCGTTACCGCCGCCGAAACAGGTCACTTGGTATTTTCTACTTTACACACCAACAATGCCGCCCAAACCATCGACCGTATCATCGACAGTTTCCCGTCCGGTCAACAGGACCAGATTCGCGTGCAATTGGCCGGCTCTCTCATGGGCATATTCTCTCAACGTTTGGTACCACGTATTCAAGGAGGTCTGATACCTACCTACGAACTCCTTATTAATAATAGTGCCGTGGCCAACCTTATCCGCGAGCGTCGTACTCATGAAGTCCAAACGGTTATAGAGACCGGCCTCGAGCACGGAATGATAGACATGAACCGTTCGCTGGTAGATTTGGTAAAGAAAGGGGAGATAACTGTTGAAAATGCTTTTGCTTATTCCGTCAATCCGAAAGGCCTAGAACGCCTCATGTAACTTAAACCCTCAAAATCCAGCAAATCCTAGGTTTTCGGATAATTTGTTCGTCACCGTACATCCGGTACGGTTCTTTCACAAATTATCCTGCAAACCGTCGGATTTTCTCGGATTTTGAGGGTTTATGAAATCCTTCCAACAAACGCAACTTGATAACCTAGCAACCTTGAAACCCAGCAACTTAGAAACCTAACCACTTATCCGACTTTTACACTTCCTACTTTAAACTTTATACCTTAAACTGAAGCTATGCTTTTCTCATACAAGGCCATAGACCAGCATAACGTAAAACGCGAGGGAACCGCGGAGGCTGCCAGTATAGACGCTGCTATCGCAGCTGTACAAAAACGTGGATATACAGTTATATCGATTGATCCCGTTGAAGAGAAGTCGCAAATACTCAACCTAGAAATCAAATGGTTTCAGCGTATTTCCAACAAGGAAGTGGTGATACTTTCGCGCCAGTTGGCCACCTTGTTTGACGCTCAAGTATCTGCCCTTAGAGTTTTTCGTCTTCTTGGCGCTGAGGCAGAGAATCCACAAATGCGCACGGTCCTAAATGACATTGGTGATGATCTGCAGGCCGGTAGTTCTATATCGCGCGCCTTGGCAGCACACCCAGATGTTTTTTCGGCCTTTTATATAAATATGGTCAAGAGTGGTGAAGAGTCTGGCTCACTCGAGCGCTCTTTTAATTATTTAGCGGATTATCTTGACCGCACTTATCAAGTGATTACCAAGGCGCGGAATGCTTTGGTTTATCCGGCCTTCGTTATAGGTGTCTTTATTTTAGTGATGGGATTGATGCTCACCATGGTGATACCTCGTATCAGTCAAATTCTAATTGATTCTGGGCAGGAGTTGCCTATTTACACCAAAATAGTCATCGGCTTATCAGACTTCTTCACTAACTCCTTGGGCGTGATACTAGTATTGGTTTCCATCACAGGCGTGCTGTTGTGGCGATTTATTAAAACACCAGTCGGTAGGCGGACTTTCGACGAATTGAAAATAAGCATTCCATACATAGGCGATCTTTATCGAAAGCTCTATTTGACACGAATATGTGACAACCTTGCCACCATGCTGCAAAGTGGTATCTCTATGGTCCAAGCACTTGAGGTTACGGCTGAAGTGGTGGACAACGCGGTTTATAAAGAAATTTTGGAAAATACACTTCTTGAAGTTAAGGGCGGGCGATCTTTTGCGGATGCTATCGGCGAATATCCTGAAATTCCCGGAGTACTTTCCCAAATGGCTAAGGTGGGTGAGGAGACGGGTAATCTATCAGACATCATGAAAACTTTGGCTAATTTCTATATGCGTGAAGTTAACAACTCAGTCGATACTCTGATTGGTCTGATCGAGCCGGCGATGATTGTTTTGCTGGGACTTGGGGTGGGTACTTTGTTGGCTTCGGTGTTGATGCCTATATACAACATGACCGCCTCAATCTAAACTCCCAAAATGAGCGAATTTGCATTCGTTTCAGTCGAGCTGCTCCTGCGCCGTAGGTCTATCTACGACTTGGTCGCAGCTCTCCCTCCAACGAACGCAACTTCATCTCATTTTGATAGTTTAGTTCAAGTAACCCGCAGTTAGAATCAAAAACGACCAATTCTGAAAGAATTGGTCGTTTTTGTCGACGCGAAGCTTCGACTCTATTAGCTCCTGAAAGAAAAATTCTAGTTCAGAGACATTTAATCATTCGGATTTGATTCGAAATTCAAAATTCGGAATTCAAAATTATCTTGCTTATCCACACGAACGTAAATAAAATAAGGAAAACAACTATACAATTAACATTAATCCACTAGGTGGAGTTTAGACATGCTCTAGTTCGGAACACTCAGCTGATGTTCTGAACAATCAGAATAATTTAAAAATTAAAGAATCTTATGATTAAAAACACACTTAAACGCGGTTTCACCCTCATCGAGCTCCTCGTGGTCATTGCCATCATCGGTATCTTGGCTTCCGTAGTTCTAGCTTCTTTGAATTCCGCCCGTGACAAAGGCGAAGATGCGGCTGTTAAGGCCAACCTCAACAATGCTCGCGCTCAAGCGGCCATTTATTATGATGACAATGATCGTAGTTATGCTGGTTTATGTGAGAGTACTAACGATGGCAACATAGCTCAATTCATTGGCACAAATGGCGACTGCAACGACGGTGCGAGCTTTTGGGTAGCGGCCGAAGATTTGACTGAGGGATACTACTGTGTCGACTCGACTGGATCTGCTATAGAAACAGCGACCGGAACCGTAGGTACAATAACGGCAGAATCTTGCGCCGGCCTTTAATCCACAACGATTCATATTGTAAAAACAGCGAGTCCTGCTAAGGGCTCGCTGTTTTACTTGCTTTGTCTTTGGGAGGTATTTTCGCTTGAAGGCGAAGGTTTCTTCAAGCGGGTTATGCACAGCTAATTTACGGCGGGTATTTATTCCAGTGTAGAATAAGTATTAAAGAAAAATACAGTTAACATTTGTCATCATGATTAAAAACACACTTAAACGCGGTTTCACCCTCATCGAGCTCCTCGTGGTCATTGCCATCATCGGTATCTTGGCTTCCGTAGTTCTAGCTTCTTTGAACTCTGCTCGCAGCAAAGGTGCGGACGCGGCCATTAAGTCCAACCTCAACAACGCCCGCGCTCAAGCCGAATTATTTTATGATAGTCAAACTCCGTATTCTTACGACAACGTTTGTACCGGCACTGGCGGTATAGCTCAAATGATAACTGGAGCAACCAACTCTGCCGGAACTGGAATGGTCGTGTGTTCGAGTACCGCGACTAGCTGGGCGACAAAGGCTCGACTGGTATCCGATACTTCTCACTGGTATTGCGTTGATTCTACCGGTCAGGCTAAGACCTATACGACTACCGATTGGAACACTACTGTAGTCACTGCTTGTCCGGCTGGTAGCTAATTTTTCACTAACAAAAACCCCGCCAGTGCGGGGTTTTTGTTATATAATTAATTTATTATGCTTCCCGAATGGTTTTTCCTTGCAGTAGTAGTCGTATTTGGTCTCATCATAGGGAGTTTTCTCAACGTTGTTATCTACCGTTTTCACACCGGTCGCTCTCTCAACGACCGTTCGCACTGCTTGTCTTGTGGTAAGTCACTTCATTGGTATGAGTTATTTCCAGTTCTTTCCTACTTGGTTCTTCGTGGACGTTGTTCTAAGTGCAGCTCCTTCATACCTTATCGCTATGCCTTGGTGGAAATGCTGACCGCAGGCGCTTTCGTGCTGGCTTACCTAAAGGCCGGAGACTTAGTTGAATTAGGATTACTTCTCACGATACTATCATTTTTAATAATAGGCTTAGTCTATGATCTTTATCACATGATAATTCCGGATGAGGTGTCATATACCGCTGCAGCTCTGGCTGCGATGTTGGTTGGCTGGGAATCTTATCTCGCTGGCGACTGGCGCTTGGCTTTGGATGCTGCTATTGGGTCAGCCATTGTCTTTACTATTTTCGCCGCCCTTTGGTATTTTTCCAAAGGGCGGGGTTTTGGTTTTGGAGATGCTAAATTAGCCGTTTCTCTAGGGGCATTGGTCGGCTTGTATGGAATCTCTTCCTTCATAATTCTTTCCTTCTGGATTGGCGCGGCCGTTAGTCTGACTATCATTGCTTTTCAGTACATAATTCTCAACATAATCCATGATTCCCCCTCCGGTCGGCGTGCCCCCGACACCTTTCCTCCCGTGGCTACCGTTTTGCCACAGACATACACATTGGTACTGTCCATACCTTTTCGTTTCGTTCACCACTTTCTTTTAAGAATTATTCGCAAAACTACGGGAGGAAAGGTGTGGGGGCGTGTTAGTATAAAGAGTGAAGTACCATTCGCTCCCTTCATGGTTGCCTCGTTTGTACTAGTATATTTTTTCAATGTCGATGTATTCACTTTTATCGAAAATATCGCGAGGTGGATTAGTTAGCGGTCATTACAAATCGTCAAGGACTACTTCTTTAGCGTGTTCGGAGAGAGGATTTTCTATTTTGGAAGTACTTATCACTACAGCTATTATAGGTATTATTACCGGAATTATCACTCTACGTTATGGTTCATTCAACAACCTGATCTTATTGAAGAACCAGGCATATCAGGTGGCAATTGATTTGCGCGAGACACAGACAAAATCCCTGTCAGCTGTGGGGGCTGGGACGAATTTTCGTCGACCGTACGGCGTCTACTTTTCCACCAGTGAATCCGACCAATATGTAATCTTCTTAGATAGTAATAATAATGGGTTATACGATGCCGGAGAGGAGTTGGAAATTCGTCGTATAGATTCGCGTTTTCGCTTAAGTAGACTCTGTAGTGGCTCAAGTTCATCATGTGCCACCCTCTCATCTTTATCGATAACTTTCCGGCGGCCAAACTTCGACGCTATTATGAATGCTGGGACTGTCGCTAACGGAGTTGTAGAGATAGAAACCCAAAATGGCGATTCCATGCGACTAGTAAGCGTAAACAGTGTCGGGCAGGTAACTGTTGAATGATCATGAAACCAATTTTCAATTTTCAATTTTTAGTTATCAGTTTGCGGAAAATCGCGCAGCGATTTTCCGCATGGATGCGAAGCGTCCCCCTAAAACCTAAAACCTACACCCCCCACACCTACTTTCCTGTTGCTTCTGTTTTGTCTCCATATAAC
>JBBDVD010000061.1:0-6921 GCA_040903565.1 Minisyncoccota bacterium | reverse complement strand
TAGACGCGAAGCGCTGCTCAAAACTAAAAACTACACCCCCGACACCTACTTTCCTATTGCTTCTGTTTTGTCTCCATATAACCGTGGTCATAAACGAGATGCATCTAAGGATTTTTACTCTACCAACTTTGCATTTTCCCAGCAAAACCACAGGAAAGTAGGTGTGGGGGTAAAACTAAAAACTAACCAAGGCTTCGCCTTGTTGATCACCTTGGTGGTGGTAAGTGTGGTTTTGGCCATCGGTTTATCGTTGCTTTTCATCACTACCAAACAGTATTTATTGGCTGTTACTGCCAGTGAATCAGAAAAAGCCTTTCAAGCAGCCCAAATTGGCCTTGAATGCATGCGTTATCATCGGGCTCAACCCTCCACTCGAGAGAAGTTGCTCCGCGAGGATACCTCCAACTGGCCTCCGTCACTTGCTTGCGCTGGCGTAGTCTCTAATATTGTTAACAGTAACCCAGTCCTGTCCGGGGGTCCGAGCGGAGTATGGATGTATAAGTACCAATATCGTTACAACTTCAATAATTCTTGCATCGATACCAGCTTGTATATGGCTGACTATCGAGAGACAAGCTCTAATCAGTCTTATAATATTACCAGTCAAAATGAGGGATTGACTGAGATAGAGTGTACGGCCGGAACTGTCTGCACCATTATTTTTGCTCGTGGTTACAATAGACCTTGTGATCAGTTTGATTCCATCCTAACCATTCAACGCGAAATCACCGTCGAATACTAAACCCTCAAAATGAGCGAATTTGCACTTGCTTCGGTCGAGATGTTCCCGCGTCGTATGTCTGTATACGCCTTGGTCGCACCTCTCTCTCCAGCAAATGCAACTTCATCTCATTTTGAGGGTTTGCAACTCCCAAAATCGGGTAAAACTTTCGACTTCAGGATTTTTATTCAGTCGTCGTATGTCTATATACGGCTCGCTCCATTTTCCTTGCTTCTTACAGAAGCTGTCCACTCATTGGATATTTTGTTTCGGTGTCCACCTTACAAAATATCTCAATGAGTCTTGCGAAGTGCCACTGGCACTTCTCACGCCTCGAAATCAACTCAGTTTGTATTACTTAGACTAAACCCAAAATCAGAGGAAAGCCGACGCTCTAGTGAGCGAGGGTTGTAAAAATGAGACGGAACATAGTGTAGTTTCATTTTTATAACCGAGCCACGACGCCTGAAAGCTTGTCTTACGGAGGGGAAGGATTTTGTGGGGTTTAGATGAAGTTCCCGAAATTCTGTACGCAAATACAAAGCACTAGACGCTAAACGCTAAACGCTATACGCTATACCCATGAATAATGTGGAAAGGATAAAAAAGTTACGTAAATTGATTACTTATCATCAGGGTCTTTATCATGAAGACGACGCTCCAGAGATAAGTGATGAGGCCTATGATTCCTTGGTCCGGGAACTTCGGGAGCTTGAGGGGGTGGGCGAGGAAGGAGAGTCGGTGGCCAACCGAGTTGGCGGCGCCCCCAGCGAAGCTTTTGCTAAAGTTGAGCACAAGGTACGCCAATGGTCTTTGAATAATGTATTTGATGAAGCTGAGTTGAAAGATTGGGAAGAGCAGATAAAACGACGACTAAAAGAAGAGGGCATTAATGTGAACCGTCTTTCTTACGACGTGGGTCACAAGCTTGATGGTCTGAAGATTGTCTTAACCTATGAAAAAGGGAAATTGGTCAGAGCCGCCACTAGAGGTAATGGTGTGATCGGAGAAGATGTCACTCATTCAGCTGTTACTATCGACAACATTCCAAAAAAACTACCAGTGCCTTTGACTCTTACTTGCGTAGGGGAGGTGTGGCTTTCGGAGTCGGAATTTTTACGCATCAATGGGGAAAGAAAGAAGTTGGACCAGCCACTCTTCGCCAATCCTAGGAATGCCGCGGCCGGTTCCCTGCGGCAGCTCGATCCGGTCGTAACGGCTAGCCGCAAATTGTCGGTTATAATCTATGATCTGGATTATTTGGAGCCGGCCGCCGGCACGTCAATTCCCACAACTCAACAAGAAGAATTGGAATTGTTGAAAGAATTAAATTTTCCTGTGGGAGAACATGGAGCGTTAAAAGATAATATCAGTGGAATAATTGATTATTACGATACTTGGAAAGATAAAAAATCCAGGTTACCTTATGGAGTCGATGGAGTGGTCGCGAAGGTTAATGATATTTTCTTGCAGAAACGCTTGGGTTACACAGCCAAAGCGCCGCGTTTCGCTGTTGCTTTTAAGTTTCCGGCTGAACAAGCCACGACCGTCATAGAGGATATCGTGTTGCAGGTGGGACGCACGGGGGTTATTACGCCGGTTGCTCATCTTACCCCGACTCGCATAGCCGGTAGTGTTGTCTCTCGCGCCACTTTACACAACGCAGACCAAATCAAACGTCTAGATATACGCATTGGAGATACTGTCATATTGCAAAAAGCGGGCGATGTCATTCCGGAAGTGGTCTTGGTTATGAAAGAGCTTCGCCCAAAAGGAACTAAACCATATGTTTTTCCAAAGAAGGTTGATGGTTGTGGTGGGGATAGGTCTATCGAGCGCATTCCCGGTGAGGCAGCCTACCGTTGTCGAGTTCTCGATTCAGATTTTATCTACCGTCAGCGACTTTATCATCTCGTTTCTAAAACAGCTCTTAATATCGACGGTGTCGGGCCAAAAATAATCGACTTCCTGCTCGACCAGGGGTTAATAAAAGACGCCGTGGATTTATTTACGTTAGAAGTAGGCGACTTGGAGGGCTTGCCCGGTTTTCAAAAAAAGGCGGCGGAGAATATTGTGGCGGCCATTAAGTCTGCCAGTAAGGTAGAGCTCTATCGGCTACTGGTTGGTCTTTCTATTCCGAATATTGGTGAAGAGACCGCTAGATTAATTGCTGACCACTTCGGCACTTTAGCTGGAGTCCGAGCCGCCTCCAGCGATGAGTTGTCCGCCATTCATGGGGTGGGTGAGACTGTCGCTCTGAGCGTGTCAAAATGGATGAGTAATACCCAAAACGTCGCTCGTCTCGACAACCTTATTCCGTACTTGAAAATAATAAACCCAACTCGTGTTTCTAAGAGTACGGCGTTAACAGGGAAGACGGTGGTCTTTACTGGTAGCTTACCGACCTTATCGCGCGATGAGGCGAAGAAACGCGCCCGCGCCGCGGGCGCACACATCGCTGGCAGTGTCTCCCTAAAAACCGACTATGTAATTCTTGGAGAAGACGCCGGTAGCAAAGCCGCCAAAGCAAGAGAGTTTGGAGTCAAAGTACTTTCTGAGGCAGAGTTTTTAAAAATGGTTGGTTAAGTCAATCACCAGAAACTTACCCCTTTCGCACAAGATGAATTAGGAAAATAAATGACGTAAAAAGTGTAAAATGATGAGTGTGAAAATCGGAATTATTGGAAGCATGCAATACACGGAGAAAATGCTTGAAGCGCGTGACGAGCTTATAAAACTTGGTCACGATGCCTTTGTAACAAATCTCGCTTCTCCGTTTGTGGGGAAAACTGATGAAGAAAAGGAAGAAATCAAGATTCGTCAAAAGAACGATATGGATGCCATACGAGAGTTTTGGAATCTGATGCAAGGCGCTGACGCGGTATTAGTAATGAACTTCGATAAGTATGGGGTAGAGAACTATATTGGCGGCAACACACTTATGGAAATAGGATTTGCCCATGTTCTTAATCAGAAGATTTTTCTCTACAATCCAATTCCAGAAATCCCTTACTACAAATCAGAACTAGAAGCTGTTAAACCAGTTATTATTAACGGTGATTTGTCTCGAATCACTGAAGCGGGGTATTTTACGAACTAAATATCTAAGTGTCGCATAGTTCAATTACCCGCATGGGTGAGTGGCTTTATTCTACTTATCATCGATGATAAGTAGAAGGGTCGGGGTGATTTTGGGTTGGCTTCTTAAAATGTTTTAATAATGGTAGTATCATGGGAAGTTAGGGGGCAAAGCGGGCTTCGCCCGCCCCGTCTTCTACTCACTACTCTCTATTTACTATTTTCTAGCCTATGACTAAAGAGGAAATATTACATTTGGGCAATCTATCGCGAATGAGACTCTCTGAAAAGGAAGCAGAGAAGTTTCTAGTGGAAATCGACGCCATCTTGAATTATGTTGGCGAAGTAAAAGAAATAGTTTCCGAGACGGATGCCTCGCCCGCACCTGGAGTGGTTCGTAATGTTTTCAGAGAAGACGTTGTTACCAACGAACCGGGCTCATCCTCAAAAGACCTCATTGAAGCCTTCCCAGAAAAACGAGGTAACTACCTTAAGGTGAAGAAAATTCTTAATCCTGATTCATGACAATAGCTGAGCTTCGTAAAAAATTCGTAACTGGAGAGTACACTCCGTTGCAGGCCTGGGAGGACACTATGGCAGTGATAACTAAAAAGGATGGAGATATCCACGCCTATTTGGATGTTTACCAGGATACTAAGAAAGAAGCAGTAGCAGCCACCGCCCAATACGCCAAAGAAGGAGAAAACGCTCCGTCGCTTTTAGGTATTCCCCTGGCTGTCAAAAACAATATTTTAATAAAAGGCCGCAAGGCCACCGGCGCATCTAAAATTCTCGAAAACTATATTGCTTCCTACGACGCGACTATCATTAAAAAATTGCGTAAGGCCGGAGCTATCCTTATCGGCAGCACCAATATGGACGAATTTGCCATGGGAGGCTCAACTGAGAATTCAGCTTTTGGCCCAACCAAAAACCCCCACGACAACTCGCGCGTGCCGGGAGGGTCTTCCGGCGGTTCAGCCGCGGCCGTGGCGATGGATTCAGTGGTGGCCGCTATTGGCACCGACACAGGAGGTTCCATTCGCCAGCCGGCCAGCTACTGTGGTTTGGTTGGATTCAAGCCGACCTACGGAGCGGTATCACGTTTTGGTTTGATGGCCATGGGTTCTTCTTTGGATCAGGCCGGACCTTTAGCCAATTCCGTGGCTGACACTGAGCTACTTTTCGATATCATTAAAGGACAAGATGCTAACGACATGACCACCTTAGCGAGTGACTCCTACCCGACTCTTGAAACAAAAGAATCCTACACCTTCGGTATCCCGCGTGCCTTTCTTGGCCAAGGTGTCGACCTTGATGTGATGGAGAAGTTTGAGGCACACATCGAAACTTTACGGGCCTCGGGACACAAAATAGTCGACATCGAACTACCTTTGTTTGAAGCTGGTTTGGCCGCTTATTACATCGTGATGCCGGCAGAAGTGTCTTCCAACTTAGCGCGCTACGACGGTATTCGCTATGGTGTCCAGAGGGAAGGAGAAGACCTGTTGATGACTTATTTAAATTCCAGAGCAGAAGGTTTTGGCAAAGAAGCTAAACGTCGTATTCTTCTAGGGACTTACGTTCTTTCCGCTGGATATTATGATGCCTATTACGGAAAAGCCGAAGCTGTTCGCTCTAAAATGCGTGAAGAGTTGACCAAAGCTTTTGAGAAAGTTGATTTTGTAATCACTCCTACCGCCCCGACGCCGGCGTTCAAGATTGGCGAAAAAGAAGATCCACTCTCACTCTACCGTCAGGACATCTTCACGGTCCCGGTCAATCTAACCGGCGTACCAGCCATGTCGCTACCTATGGGTAAGGTAGAAAGGGAAAGTTCAGAGCTGCCGGTTGGTGTGCAATACATCGCCCCTCATGGAGCCGAGAATAGGTTATTCGACATTGGTAAGCGCGTGTACGACAAAGGTACAAAGTAGATAAAATAAAAGGCGAACACAAAATGTTCGCCTTTTATTTTATCCCTATATACTACATACCAGATACTATATACTATTAAGATGTACGACGAAAACGACATTCCGTTCAATGAGTATTCTTTGGACTTTTTTGTGTTCATCGATTACGTCTTCAGCTGGCTTTTTGGCGGTGTTGGCGGGATTGGGGACAATACCGGAGTATTAACCGGAGCCTCTGCTTGGTCGCCTAGCGAGATTTTCTTTTGGCTTTCGAGCATCTGGAGTATTTTAGTGGTTATTTCTTGGATAGTTTCGGCCCTATTTCTCTTTGGCATCATCTATGCTTATATACGCGCCGGTCAGCTGGGTGAGGTGGTGTCCGAAATTTTGAAAAGGCAAGAAGAGGCCTTTGTAAAGGTTCACAAAAAAGATGTAAAGAACCTTCGTTGGCAAGACGTGCAGACGCATTCCGCCGGCAGTAATCCAAACGACTGGAAATTAGCCATAATTGAGGCTGACATTCTGCTCGGAGAGTTACTAGAGAAACTCGGTTACGCCGGTAATACCATTGGTGAAAAATTAAAAAGTGTTTCACCCAATTCTTTCCAAACTGTCAATCAAGCTTGGCGGGCTCATAATATTCGTAATCGCATCGCCCACGAGGGAGCCAATTTTGAGCTGAGTAAGAGGGAGGCGGCGGAGGTCATCACCCAGTACAAAATGGTCTTCGATGAATTCGATTTTATTTAGGACATAATTCTGATACTGGACACATCAAATTATTATGGTAAGATATATGAACAATTTAATATTGTTAAACAGCGGGGTAGAGGAGAGGTACCTCGGGAGGCTCATAGGTAAAACTGTGACCCGTCGCAGTAATGCGGCGTGGAAAATCTTCGAAATTGCTGGAAAACCGTTAGAGCTTCACTTGCCACAACATGACCCGAGAGGGTGAGTGTGATGGCCTTAAAAAAGTGAAGATTCGGCAATCGGCAGCCAAGCCCTTCGCGTAAGCGGACGGAAGGTTCAGAGACTATAATGAAGAGTTCCTAAGAGTGTGTAAATGCTCTGGAACATGGGATAGTCCATGCTTGTGTGAAAGCGCGAGAATAACAGAACCTCCAGACCCCGGTTCGATTCCGGGCCCCGCAACAAATACAGAAAACAGCGTCATAAAGACGCTGTTTTCTGTATTTGTTGCGG
>JBBDVD010000060.1:17270-19562 GCA_040903565.1 Minisyncoccota bacterium | reverse complement strand
TCCATCTTGTTCTCAATATCTGACATGCTGAGTACTTAATTAATTAGACTGAACAGTACCGCTTCCTCGCTGTCCTTGCAACTCGGTATTTATAGGACTGGCGTTGGAACGCAAAACTGTGCCGGTGAAGCTGTCGTCGGCTCGCAATTGTATATTTTCTACTAAATTGGGGTTCTTACCAACTAACGAGGTACTTGGCAAGATAGAAACCCCGAAGGTGCCCGAAGCATTCGCCCCGGATGCCACACTGCCTACTCGCCACTCTATTGTTCTGGAAGACGAGTTATAACTCCAGGTACCGCTACCGGCACCATTGCCGTCCCAGTCAACGTAGGTCGGCAGCGTGGCCGTCACTACCGTCCCTGATATTGGATTACCGCTATTTTGTACTTTCCACTCAATTCGATAGCTGGTCGTACGGCCAACTGCCGGAGGAACAGTACCTCCAGTCACGTCGATTATTTGCCCAGTTGTTACCAGACTACTCTCAAGTCTGATAACTCGCTTGATGGTACCGGATATCTCCTCGCGCGCGCTCGACTCGGAAATTCGACGACCCGTAGCCATTAGTTCCAACAAGATTTGTGAGAGATCGGCACTTCCTGCGCTAGGACGCAAGTGAAAAGAAAGTCGTTCAGTAGCGCCCGGGTCAATTTTTTTTAGACGCCCGGAAGAAGAGGAATCAAATCGAATCGTTTGAGTATTGGAATTGTAATAGCCGCCAGTAACAGTCACCTGTGACTCAGCCAGGGCATTCCCTGAAAGTTTTATTTCCATCGCCGCATCATAGACGGGCGCGCCCGAATCGTTCTTAACTTCAACCACCACATTGGTTTGTGAATCTGGTGAGACGCTCACCACCTCATCACTACTATTGTTGATAGACACGCTTGTAGAAAGGAAAGGATTTTCCAAAGTAAATTCTGTGTCTGCTACCGCCAAGACAGAAGAAAGCTCATTCGGGTTACGTTCACTCGCCACCCCGGCAGCAAACTTGAGCACATACTTCTCGGTCGCCGCGCCGGATATAACTCCATATAAATCTATGGTGATACTTTCTTCCGGTTTGATCTCTTTAATATTCCATAGATTGCGACCACTCACTGTCGCCGGTTCTGAGCGGGTAAAACTGAAACTGTTTGGGTAGTCTGCCCTAACCACAAGGTTATAAATAGGGGCTGGGGAATTGGAGGTAATTATTAGTTTTATACTAGCCTCTTGACCGGAAGATATATTCTTAGCCGTCTCAACCTTCATCACTACCGGTGCGTGACTAATCTTAAATCTAAGCGGCTCTGCTTCCTTGAAGAAGGTAGCACTGCTACCCGTCATGCGATATTCGATGGAGACTTTTATTTCTTCTTCCTGGTTTTCTTCGCCGAACACCCTGGCCTTGAGAGGAATATTTCTAGTCTCGCCCGGGGCAACACTCTCCTCCACCGGAATCCGCTCTGAAAACATTTCTCTATCCTCACCTTCTCCGGAACGAGTGCCTGCCGGGTAATTTACTATAATCGTCGCCGCTTCTATTGGAACTCCATTATGGTTGGTTAATCCAATCTGAAGTGGCAGAACTTCTCCCCCTCCGACAGTGAATGGACCGGTGACACCTATCGATATGTTAGAGCCGGAAACAGAATTGCGACCCATAATCATGTACACACTAGAGATCAATACCGACACAAGGAAAAAAGCTATGCCGACCAAGATTAACTTGGAGCGGTATTTTCGAAAACCGGACTTGGATGGCGGCAGGTCGTCCTTTGCCAATTCTATATTTGGCTCTTCAGGCGGAGGTGGAACGACTATATCGTCCCAAACCTTTTTGGTAGGCGAGGATGCTTCCTCTTTCTTTAAGGTAGGACGAGGCTTTGATGGTGGAGTTTCTCCCCTGGCATATAGCCGCTCGCGGAGACTGTCCATTTTTTCACTAGAACGCTTGTCTGACATGAGACATATTATACCATCATAAAAATAGCTATAAATGACTGGCTTCTTTAGCCCTATCTATCATATCGACAGCTTTGGTCGGCAAGGGTGGGAGTTCATACCACTGCTCGGAGGTAAGGTAATCGGTAAAGGCGGGATCGTTGGCTATATAGCCAAGCTGATGCAGGAATCTTAGGGTGAATATGTCGAAAATTCTTTGGTTATCTTCGCTGGTCGCTTCTTTACTCAGCATTAAAGCTTGTTTTATGTCATCGAAGATCTGAGGGTGACCAACTTCTCCGTGCAGAAATTGCCGCGCCAGCCGAAGGATCCCGGTGGCGGTAGCGCGCGCAAAGCGCGCGC
>JBBDVD010000060.1:16449-17260 GCA_040903565.1 Minisyncoccota bacterium | reverse complement strand
CGCTACCACTGTCTCCCTCCCCCGTAAAATAATTCCTATCGGACTCCACGCTACCTATCCGCCACCCACTCTTCCCCTTAATGAGAGACGCCCTGATGAGTGAAAAATCTTGCAAGGCAAAACGCTGACGCGACCTTTCTTCTCGCACACTTTTAGCGGCAGCCCAAAGCATCCCGGCATCCTTCGTAAACAGCAAAAAGGATTTGTCGGAAGTGTTGTTAACTCTAGAGCCACACACAATCGCCTCAGTGGTATATGTCTTATACGACATAACTTTATTTTAGTTCAACGGTGAAGGAATTTTCTCCGGCTGTTACTTCCTCTCCGTCGGCTTCGCCGAATTTGATTGAGTCAGCTCCGACCACGCGCTTGATTTCTGTCTCGAAGGTTTTTAACACCTCTTCCCCACTGTCGGATGTTTGAACTACTAGAGAAATTCTGTCGTTTGGCTCTAAACCTTTGGCTTTGCGCATTTCTTGCACCGCGCGAATAAAGTCGCGCGAGTCACCTTCCATTTTAAGCTCTGGAGTGATTTCGGTATCTAATAAAACTTTTCCCGTTAAAGTTTGGTCTTCAATCACCTCTTTGACATTTACCTCCTCCTTAATAATTTGAAGGAGTTGTTCGCTCATTTTTACTTTTTCACTTTCAACTTTAAACTTGAGCGAAGCGATTGGTTGACGCACTTTAATGCCAGCCTTGGTGCGAGCTTCAAGCGCGGCCGTGACAAACTCGCGCACCAGACTCATTTCGCCGATGACGACCGGGTCGTGGGGGGGGGGGGGGGGGGGGGGGGGGGGGGGGGGGGGGG
>JBBDVD010000060.1:13413-16439 GCA_040903565.1 Minisyncoccota bacterium | reverse complement strand
GTGGCCTTCGGCCACGCCGCCAAATGCACACTCTCCACATCATTGTCAGCCTTTACCCTTCCCCAAAGATAATCAGCGTAAAAAGGCATCGACGGCGCCATGAGGAGCGAGAGCTGTTGAAGTACGAAACGTAAAGTGATAAGTGATAATTTTTTATCTGCCTCGTCCTCACCCTTTAGTCGGTCGCGTGAGCGGCGCAAATACCATACCGACAAGTCATCGATGAAATCGGTAATCGGCCTAGTTGCTTTATCAAGTTCGTAATTTTCGAACCCATAAGTACTTTCCGTAATCAGTTCGTTTAGTCGCGCGATTATCCAACGATCAAGCACGTGTGACGAGTTTTGAGTTTTGAGTTTTGAGTTTTGAGTTTCTTCCTTGTACATTTCGTACATCAAAAGTACGTTGTGCAAGCGTCCCAAATTTTTACGCCCTTGCTCAGTGACTTCTTTCTCAGAGAAGTTAAGGTCCTCCGCTCGCATTATCGGAGCTGAAAGGAGATAGTAACGAATCGCATCAGACCCTACCCTATCAACCAACTCCATCGGGTCGGGATAATTGCGTAGCGACTTCGACATCTTGCGTCCATCTTCAGCCAAGACCAGACCGTTTACTATCACGTTTTCAAATGGCGACTTGTTGAATAAGGCTGTTCCCAAAACTATAAGCGAGTAGAACCAACCGCGAGTTTGATCAAGACCCTCGGCGATGAAGTTGGCTGGGAAAAATTCTTTTTCAAACTGTTCTTTATTCTCAAACGGGTAGTGATGCTGACCATATGGCATTGAACCGCTCTCAAACCAGCAGTCAAATACGTCCTTCACGCGCTCGAGCTTCGTGCCGTCTTCGTCGAAGACTTCGTAGTCATCGATATATGGTCGATGGAAATCAAGTTCATAGTTATCGTTATGTGGCAGAGGAACAAAATCCAATTCTCGCCACTGGCCATTTTTAAGTTCGCCATGCTCTTGATAGAGCTTTTCTGTTTCCTTTGGAGATAAACCCTTGGCAACGTACTCCGTCGCAATCAAGGACCCCGCATGTCCCACTATAAGGATTCTTTTATCTTTATGCTTACCGTCCAACTCATACAAAGCTTCACCTACCCTGTTTTTCAATTCACGATAATTTTCATTACCTTCCAATGACTTGGTGTAGCGCTCCTCCCAAGTAGAGAAATTGGAATTGAAATCAACCCAGGTTCTCCCGTCAAAATCTTTAGCTATTTGTATTTCTCCAAATCTAGTCTCTTCAAAAACCACATCCTCCGATAGACCGAGTTCCTGTCTTAGAATTTCAGCCGTTTGCTTGGTCCGCAAAAAACCTGAATGAACAATCACATCCACTTTACCCTTAAATTCCTTTGCTATCGCCTTTGCTTGCTCCTCCCCTTCACCAGTCAATGGATTATTCGCTTCGAGTTTAGCCGATATAACGCGCTTCACATTTGATTCCGCTTGCCCGTGGCGCATGAGTAAATACTCATTGCCACTTTTCTTAGTGTGGGCCGTTAATTCAGCCAAAGAACCAAAAACTTTGTATTCTTTTGTCTTAGGATTCCGCCAAATAGGTAGTGGTGCGCCCCAATAGCGTTGGCGTGACACTGCCCAGTCGCGCGCGCCTTCGAGCCACTTACCAAAACGATTCTTTCCCACTGTCTCGGGCACCCAATGCACTTTATTATTTTCTGCCACCAACTTGTCTTTGATATCAGTCACGCGCACAAACCAAGAAGTCGTCGCGTAGTTGAGAAGCGGCGTGTCGCACCGCCAACAATGCGGATAGCTGTGGGTGATGTTTTCTTTCTTGAAGAGGGCCCCTTTGGCCGCTAGGGCTCGCACTATCTCAATGTCGGCATCGAGATGGGTGATATTGGCGTCGTCATCATCTTTGGGTTTAACCAATCGACACTCGAAGCCCTCGACAAATTCCATAAACTTACCCTCTTCGTCGACGTGATGAGCGATAGGAATATTATGCTCTTTGGCGAGGTTCATATCCTCTTCACCATAGGCCGGAGCGAGGTGCACCGCGCCAGTTCCTTCGGTACCGATTTCTACATAATCAGCATGATAAATTTTCCAGGCATTTTCTTTATTCTCCACTTCCTTCTTCTGCCAAAAATCGAAGGGCGGAACGTATGAACGTCCAACCAGTTTCTCGCCCTTAAATTCTTCCACAATCTCGTAATCTTCGGTAGCCAATTGTGTCAGTCTCTCTTTCGCCAGAATGACAAATTCCTCCCCCGAAATATGGTCATCCGATGTCCATATTTTTGCTTTAGCGTAGCGCTCGTCTTTATGCACCGCGGCGGCAAAGTTTCCCGGAAGCGTCCAAGGAGTCGTGGTCCAAACCAGAAGCGACGTATCGGTCTTCTCACCCTTCTCGTCCAGAAGCGGCAACTTCACTGTCACCGCGATATCCTTTATATCTTTGTATCCCTGGTTAACTTCGAAGTTCGAAAGCGTCGTACCACAACGCGGACAAAGATGCATCGACTTAAAGCCTTCGTAGACCAAGCCTTTTTTATTGAGCTCAGAAAATACCCACCACACACTCTCGGTGTAACTTGAATCCATGGTGCGGTAGTCGTTCTCCATGTCGGCCCATCGGCCCAAGCGCGGAATAATGCGCTTCCAATCATCACGGTATTCGAGTACCGCTTCGCGCGCCGCTTCGTTAAAATTCTTTACGCCGTATTCTTCAATATCGCGCTTGGTAGCGAGACCAAGTTTTTTCTCAATCAGGTTTTCCAGCGGTAGGCCATGACAATCCCAACCCCATTTACGCTGCACGCGATAACCATTCATTGTCCAGAAACGCGGAATAGCATCCTTGATGGTACCAGCCAAAATGTGTCCGTAGTGCGGCAAGCCAGTGGCAAACGGCGGACCGTCGTAAAAGACATAGTCGCCTTTTGGAGCTTCTTTCTTTAGTGATTTGTTAAAAATGTTTTGCTCCTCCCAGAAGGTTTGGATATCTTCTTCGCGGAGGGCGACTTCGCTCTTTGGCGGGGGGGGCGGGGG
>JBBDVD010000060.1:0-13403 GCA_040903565.1 Minisyncoccota bacterium | reverse complement strand
CCCCCCCCCCCGCCTCCTCATTATTCAAATTTTTCTTCATATTTAATTAACGAATGTATATCAGACATTACTTAGAGGTTGCCCAAAGTCTCAACGAGAATAAAAATGTAAACTCTCGCTGGCCAAAATCTCCCTGTTTTGGTTAAAAAACTTCGCTTCACCTTCACCGTACCTTATATGGCTCAGGTTCCAGCTCGTTTTTTATCTCAAAACAGAAAGATTCTAGCTCAGCGTGATACTTTGGGTAGCCTCTAATGAACGTGGATATCAGCCACGCTCCTTGATAGTACCACTTGCGGCGCTAGTTTCAAATCCTGACGCCTTCTTGCTTTAGGAGGACGCTTTTACTCTCTCCGCGAAGACCGTTGTAACCACCAAGACCACTTCGAGCTACTACGCGGTGACAAGGAATTTTCTTATCTTTATTTTGCTTCATGATGATGCCGACGGCGCGGGCAGCCTGCGGGCCCGGTGGGGGTGGCGGTCGCTCTTGGCCACTTCCCCATAGGTCATCGTCTTCCCTTTTGGTATCGCTTTCACGACAGCTATAACTTTCGCTTTGAAAATTTCTTTTTGAATTGGGCAGTCCTTATCATGTGGACTTGGCAAGTGACCAATGCTCTGCAAAAACTCTTTCATTATCTCTCCGCCGATAAATTTAAATCCCTCCTTCTTAAAAAGCTTTAGCCAATACCTAACTTCGTCGTTTACAAAACTAGGCAATTGATGAATCGTCCCTTCAGCGTCTGACCCTCCATTCGAATGGAGGGCTAGCCAAGTTGCAAACGAACCGTGTTCTTTTTGTATTTGCTTGATTAACTTAGCGTTATGAATGACCGCTTCAATCTTGAGTCGATTGCGGATGATACTCTCGTCTTTGAGGAATCTCTCGACATCGCGTTTGCCGAAGCGAGCGACTTTGTCGACATCAAATTCTTTGAACGCGCGGCCGAAGGCCGCGCGGTTCTTGAACAACAAATACCAACTCAAACCCGCCTGATTAATCTCCAAGGCCAACCGCTCCAAAAGCACGTTGTCGTCACTAACCGGAAAACCGTATTCTTTATCATGGTAATGCTTATGAAATTCGTTAGTTTGTGAAAATTTACAGTAACTCATTTTTTCTATGGCAGACAGACGATGTACCACTTCCAAATCCCCTTTTGGGTGAAGCCATCCATTGTTCCCTTTTTGATAATTTTCCAACCTCGATCCTTAATGATTTGTTTCTGTTCTTTTTCAGTTAGAAGAGTGAAATGTCTGGGGTCAGTATTGACCTTATCCCCACTTGGATGTTCGGTGGGTAAACTAAGGTAACCTATCGCTCCTTTCTTTGTTAGCTTTTCTATATTTTGAAACATTTGCTCCCAGTCCTTGAGTGGAACATGCATCAAAATGGCCCCCGCCCAAAATCCGTCGTATTTTTTATTAGGTAAGGTTTTTGCATCGGAGATGTCGGCTTGATAAAAAGTGAGTTGAGGGTAGCGGCGGCAGGCTATTTTGAGAAATGAATTAGCAATATCCATCCCTTCATAACGTAATTTTCTACCAATACCCAAGAACAACGGGACATGAATTCCCCAAGCACAGCCAATATCAATCACTGAAGCTTTATCTTTCAGTAGAGAGTTAAATAACGAGAAAGTTTTTTCATGATGAAAAGAGTTAGTCTTCTTTTCAGACCACATTTGATAATTTTTTTCGTAATACTCCTTTGTGAGATTCTTTTTTGACATTTGTTAGTCAGCTACATTTTCTCCGGGGCTTTGATGGCTAGGAGCCATAAACCGTTACGAAGAGTTTGCTTCACTGCCAAAACCAAAAGGCACTTATATGGCGCGTGAATGTCAGTCGGATCAGCGATTTTTTCGTGGCCATAGAAAGAGTTGAAACTGGCGGCCAGTTCGGTCAGGAAGGTCGCGACTTGATGAGGCTCACGCGCTTCAAAAGCTTTTTCGACGACTTCGGGAAAACGATACAAAATCTTTTCGATTTCATAGGCTTCAGGGGGCACATTCTCGGCGGAGACTTTGCCTGAGACTCCCTCCTCTCTAGCCTTCTCCAATACCGAAGCGATACGGGCGTGAGTGTACTGCAAGTACGGACCGGAAGCACCCTCAAAGGAAAGCGCCTGCTCTTTGTTGAAAACCGTATCCTGGTAAATACTGCCTTTAAGGGTGGTGTATTTGATGGCTGCGATAGCAACGTCGCGAGCAACATCCTCCTCTACATCTCGACCAGACTCTTTGATTTTCTCTTTGGTTGCTTCGGTTATCTGGTCAATGAAATCAACGGCGGTAATAACGTCACCCGTACGAGAAGACATCTTGCCAGTTGAGAGTCGTACCATGCCGTGGCCGATGTGCTCGGTTTTTTCCGCCAACTCTGGATAGACAAACCTCATAGCTTTCAAAAGCACCTTAAAGTATTCATTGATCTCTTTGGCGGTCGATATGACCGAGTGGTCATATTTCACATATTCTTCCTTTAGCTTAGCTAGCGCCAACTCCTTGGCTTCGTAGGTTGGCAAGCCGGCCGAGTTAAGAAATACTCGCGCATGCAAACCATGCTCTTCGCCCTTAAATAGCCGAGCTCCTTCGCTTTCAGGAAAAACTTCCGGGTTATCGAGAACTAATTTTTTCCCGTGCGGAGCCGCTTCACTTTCAAAGAAATAGTGGTCGAATTTAGTACCGACCATTCCGTAGATGGTCTCAAAGTAATCTAGAGATACTTGGCGGCCTTTATCGTATAGAGTATTTAGTTCTTCGTCACTGCGCTCATAGACCGCTTTGTTTATCTCCTTTATTCTAGCGGCCACCTCTTCATTTTCTTTATTGGCCGTAGCTCCAAGCGTGTAGGCCTTACCTAAGTCTTTGGCAGTGAAAGTACTCGTAGCAGTGATGCCAAGTTCTTGCATGCCGTATAGGGCGCAAGCTACGTGAAGACCGACATCACCCTGATAGTTTACTCTTTTGACATTGGCGCCCTGCGCCATAAAGAGGCGCGCGATAGATTCGCCAACCGCGTTGGTAAATAGGTGGCCAACATGAAATTCTTTGAATGGATTAGGGTCGGTGTATTCAACCACCACTGTCTTGCCTTTCCAGTTGGAGTTGTGCCCCCAACCGCTGTCTGCTTCGGCAGCGCGCATTACCTCCTTAGTGAAAAAGTCGCGAGAAAGGTAGAAGTTAATGAAACCAGGACCAGCTACTTCTATTTTGTCTACATATTCAATCTGCCCTTCGAGTTTAGCCGCTAGAGTTTCGGCCAGCTCACGGGGATTCTGTCCCACCTCTTTAGCTAATACCATAGCGATATTGGTGGCGTAGTCGCCGTGCGTCAAATCACTCGGATGCTCCACGGCAAAATCCACGGCAGTTAACCCGAGCTTTGTGAGAACCTCTTCAATTGCAACCCGTAAGACTGTTTCCATGTAACTACACTATAACAAAAAGAGCGGACCCGCCAACGGCGAGTCCTTAATTAACGTGGAGGTGGAGAATCTCTCCTCACTCCGTATCCTCCTTATCCGCAAAGATGATAGTTCCGAATTGTCCTCCCCACGTTGTCGGTATAAAGACGAGGCACTCTATCCCCATTAATACCTTACACCGATGATGGACATCTATAGGAACATACCCTTTCCATTCACGGCAGGTGGGAGTAGTCAGAAGAGCAAGAACCTTTGAATATCCTCGGTCCTTTACATAGAACTGGAAGCTTAGTACCTCCTCGAAGCTATTGCAAACTACAGTGTTTGCCAAGATAAACTTGGGTTGCAAATCAAGTAATGGTGCAGCCAACGCCAAGATGGGAGTGCTCCACAATGAGAAGACCCCCGCAACAATGCTAACAGTGAATTGTTTCATTGTATCTCCCCCTTTCAAGGTCCTTCTTTCATAATACTCTCCTATGAAAGAAGCGTAAATCCTGATAAAAACCTGGAAATGTCCACTTATCAAGGTAACGGCAGATCAAAAACAGGGGTGCCGGCGAATCAATCGCCGACACCCCCTTGATCACGCGGGCTGAGTAGTCGTCCGAAGCGCCCGCCGGCGCCTCCATTCAACCACGACAACCCTCTTGGGCTCGTCTTGGGACTTCTTCTGGGAGATGCCAGTGACAAGCCCTCGCAACTGCGCCAAGCTCTGCCTCATGGCATGACGCCCTGCCCGGGAACTGCCGTGTCCGGAATAAGATCCTCCTTTTACCATCCTATCCTCCCTAAGGTTCAAACCTGCCTATCTTAATACCAAACCAAATTTAATCAACCCTGGTCACCAAATCCTCAGCAACGGCTTTAGAGTCGATCTCGAACCCCTCTCGTCCCAAAACCTGTCCTCGGGCAGTTTCCACCGAGCAGCGCCACTTACCATCGCGATAACTACCTATCTGCGTATAACCGCGATAACCGTCGGATCGGCCACCATGAATTGGATAATTTATCCTGGCGCGAGTTACCCACTTTTTGGTTTCCTCGTCATAATATTCCCAACGATGGTAGATATCGGTTGAAAGTCTGGCCGGAGAAAAGACTCTAGCGAAACAAAAAGCGTTGCCCCCCGGGGTCGGGTGAAATACGGTATCGGAGCGTTTCCAAAATTCCCACCACTCTCCTTTTTCGTATTTGAGTTGATACTCGCCACTTTCAAAACGGATGACAGAATGATAGACACCAAGATCGTTGAGTGAGAGAGGTATTGGCGGAATAACATTAAGGAAGTAGAGAAAGTTGAAGGTGGCAAATATGCTTCCGATAGAAAAAAGTACTACCCGCAAGTTTATCCCTAAAAAATTGGGGATGATAAGGCGAAGTATGCCGAGCAAAATAGCCATTACTAATATTGCCAAGATGCCACTACCAACAAAAACCCACCCACCCATCTTACCTAGAAGCACAGGTAAGACTAAAACCGTGTAAGCTAACAAGCCAATGAAATACATCGAGAGTGTCAATACCAATCGGCCGGAACGGTCTTTGACCGTCTCGTTCATATAGATGATTCCGGCAATAATCAAAAGGAACGGCCAGCTATCACCGAAAGAGGCGCTGCGACCATAGAAGATAATTATTCCCGAAAGGAGACCACCGAAAGCATATTGGACTGCAATAGCGGCAAAAGTGCGAGCGCGATGATTCCATTTGTCAGGTAGGCGGCCAGCGGCGGCGGCGTAGAGGAGGATTATCCCAAACATCGAAAGAGTGACGTAGAAAAGCAGGATTAGATTGTCGATGATGTCATCAATCTTATTTAAAAGAATGAAGTCAGTGGCAAAACCAAAAATAAAAGCTATTGTCAGCCAATGACGCTGAGCCAACCGTCCGGGAGCTGTGTTGGCTAATTTTCTAAAATAGGCCCTCATGATTAGAGCCATTGTACCATCAATGAAAAGCGGGGGGGGGGCCCCCCCCCCGCTTTTCTGTCTCAGATTGAATAAACTTTCAAAATGAGATGGAGTTGCGTTCGCTGGAGTGAGAAACCTGACCAAGGTGTATACAGATATACGACGCGGGAAGGTTTTGACTGAAGCGAATGCAAATTCGCTCATTTTGGGAGTTTAGACGAAGCTCTCCGGCACCGGGAACCTAAGACACAAAGTTTCAACCTCCTCTCGAAGCATTTTCTTCTTCGCTTCATCATCTTTGTTCTTCAAAGTATCAATCATTATCTCCGCCACCCTGGCCGCCTCCCCTTCCATCATTTTTCGAGTAGTCATCGCTGGTGTACCGAAGCGGATACCGGAAGGATCCATGGCTGTGCGAGATTCGTCAGCAATCATGTTTTTGTTTAGGGTAATACCAACTTCGTCGAGTACCACTTCTGCCTCTTTGCCGGTAATGCCAAGTGAACCAAAGACGTCGGCCAAGATAAGGTGGTTGGAAGTACCGCCACCAAGCATTCTGATTCCTTCGCGAGCAAAGACCGCTTCCATGGCTTTGGCGTTTTTGAGAATCTGCGCGGCATATTCTTTAAAGGCGGGAGTAAGCGCTTCGCCAAAAGCCACGGCCTTCCCGGCTATCACGTTCATATGGGGCCCGCCTTGGAGTCCTGGGAAAACTGCCTTGTTTATCTTAGTGGCAATTTCTTCACTCTCACGAGTCAAAATCATACCGCCACGTGGACCACGAAGTGTTTTGTGAGTCGTAGTGGTAATGACATCAAACCCATCATCAAAAGGATTGCGTGCCACGCCACCGGCGATAAGGCCGGCAATATGCGCCATGTCAGCCACGGTGTAGGCACCCACCTCTTTAGCAATCTCGACAAATTTTGAGTAATCCAACTCTCGGCTGTAGGCTGAGAAACCAGCTAGGATGACCTTCGGCTTTTCGCGCAGAGCGACCGCTCGAAGCTCGTCGTAGTCGATTTCGCCGGTATCAACATTCTTCATTTTGTAGCGCACGAAATTGAAAACTTTATTGATGGAAGTGGTCGGGTGTCCATGAGTAAGATGTCCGCCATGCGAGAGATCCATACCAAGCACAGTGTCGCCCGGTTCCATCAACGCGAAATACATGGCCACGTTGGCTGGAGCACCAGAAAGCGGCTGCACGTTGGCAAACTGACAATTGAAAAGCTTTTTCGCTCTTTCAATAGCGATAGTTTCCACGATGTCGGTGTAATCTTGCCCGCCATAGTAGCGCCGACCCGGATATCCTTCGGAATATTTGTTGGTCAGGACTGAACCGTTCGCTTCCTTCACTGCCTTGGAGACGTAATTCTCACTCGGTATCAACTCGAGTCCTCTCTCCTCTCGTCTTTCCTCGCCTTCCAGCGCGTTAAATATTTCTTCGTCTTGCTTCTTTATAAATTCGTAGCTCATAGTTAAAACAGTTAATTCTGATAACCCCAGGTTTTAGCTACGTCAGATCATGCGAGTATTATACAACTGCCAGCGCTCAACTGAAATATCTTGACCATTTAAGAAATAGCCCGTAGTATCCACGAAGTTCAACCCAAGAGGGATTCCGACCATGTTCTTACTAATGATTTTGCCGGCGCTCTTTCTCACCCTTCTCCTCGCCTTCATTGAGAGGCGCCAGGAAGTCCGCGGGATACCGCCAGAACACCGAGTTGTGTCGCTCGACAGTCTGAATATCGCTATCGGGTTCAGCGCGCTCAGCACCGCCGCCTTGATACACCTGGCCATGTCGACGGCCATTCTGACACTCGAAGACCTTGGCACACTCATTTACGCCACCGTCATCATGTGGGCCGGATTCACAAGAATTCGTCTCGGTGAATGGGTCATGCGGCGACTGATCAAAGGGTCTCCGTCTGGAAACACACCAACAACTTGACCCGCCGCCCGAAGCGAAAGAAAATCGCCTCAGGGCGGTTTTCATTTATTTACGAATGCAAGTCTTTGTTATATCCTCCAGCCACCGTCAACTCGGCCTTGATAGCATCGTGTGATTTGTAGTCGATTAGCTCTACATGCTCTGGCTTGAAATCGTTAAGTGAAGTCACCTCGTCGCTGATTTTCACTTTTGAAAACGCCATTGGTTCGCGAGCTAGCTGCTCTTTGGCAGCCTCGATATGGTTTTCATAAATGTGCACGTCGCCGAAGGTGTGGATAAATTCACCTGCTTCACGTCCAAGAATTTTGGCAATTACGAAAGTGAGCAGAGCGTAGCTACCAATATTGAAAGGAACACCAAGAAAGATATCGGCACTGCGCTGGTAGAGCTGAAGACAAACCTTGCCGTGCTTAATATTTACTTGATACATATTGTGACAAATTGGAAAACGCGCCGCCTTGCCAGGAGCCGCCATCGAATACATATACTCCGGATTCCAGCTATTCACTAAAGTATTGTGGGCATCAGGATCTTTAGTGAGCTCATCAATCACCCAACCAAGCTGGTCAACTTCCCTGCCATCTTGCGCTTGCCAACGTCGCCAATGCTCACCGTAGATGTGCGGTAACTCACCGTGAGCTTTGGCAAACTCTTCTTCACTAGCAATCTTGGCGATAAATTCTTCTTTGCTCATTGCTTCCACCTCTCCCTTTTCTACCTTTTCGTTATAAATCTTGTACGGGTAATCGTCCCAGATATGAACATTGTTATCTACCAAATATTTAATGTTCGATTGCCCAGACATAAACCAATAGAGCTCTTGCAAAACGCCCTTCCAATACACTTTCTTGGTTGTCAGAAGCGGTAAGCCTTCAGAGAGGTCAAAACGCATCTGATGACCAAACAAACTATACGTAGTTACACCCGTCCCTTTATCGGTCTGCTTATCGCCTTCGTCAATCAATTTCTGCATTAGGTCGAGATATTGGTATTCGGGGTGTTTATTACTCATATTATTTTTTCTTACCATTCTTTTTAATTACCTTCCTGGAAAGCGGCCCAGTCTTCGGTGGCATGTATCCGACGAAATTATTATGATTATAACGACCGGTCTGGCGGTAGCTTTTCTTAGTGACCGAAGAGAGGGTGGAGAAAGTTAGTTGGGCTATCTCCATGCCAGGGCGGAGCACAATCGGGACATTGTTTAAGTTGCAAAGTTCAAGCGCAATATTTAGATAGTGCCCTGGATTTACGATACTGGCGGAGTTATGAACGATGAGCCCAATGCGAGCGAGTGAAGACTTGCCGTTTACTTCAATCAGGTACTGGTCGCTACCAAACTTCTCTTTGGAATATCCCAGAATGGAAACTCCCGGATGAAGTACAAATTCATCACCGTCTTTCACCTCAATGTTTTGCGTCTTGGGATAGATGCCTTTCACTGGGTCGATGGCTTTGGTCGAATGAGCGTCGTTAATTATGAAAGTGTTGCCGAGCTTGATGTCGTAGGTAGCGGGTTGTAGTTGCTTCACATTAAAAGGGTCAAGGGTAATCTCCCCTTTCTTCACCGCGGCGTGAATGTCTTTGTCAGATAGAAACATGTTATAAGTTTAAATTTAAAAAATAAAAATGCAAAATCACAATTTAAAATGCAAAATTTCATACAATACTTTGTAGCTGGCTAAATACGACATTTTAAATTTTACACTGTACTTTTTCATTTTAAGATTTCATTTTTTAATTTGAGTCATTCAATGACGAATACTTTATCTGTCCCGTAGTAGTCGGGCCAGTTTTGGTTGTAGTGGGCAAACATTCTTTCAAGGCGGTCTTGCGAGAGTTCGGACACTCCAAGCTCCTGCATGATAGATTCTATTTCAGCGCGTGTGGCAAGAATTATTGAGTCATCTCCGCCCTCTAAAACTTTTTCAAACTCGGCTAAATATCCATACCCGGCATTCTTGTCGAGACAGACATTCATACCTTTGTAGTTATACTCTTCCCTTTCACGCGACCACTTGGCTTGATAATCAAAACCGGCCTCTAAGAGAAGATTGTCTAATTCTTCAAGAGAAAGCTCCACCTCCTCTTCAAACTCCAAGCGGGAGACGGTATTGGCGCTAGTCCCCTCATCGAGTGAAGCTTTTACTACCAAAAGTACTTGCTCATCTTTCTGACGTGTGCGCACAGAGAAGCTACTTCCTGCAGAAACGATGTGGGAGAGTTTTTTTAATTGTTCGTCATTTAAGTGTGGAGATACTTTTATCACCAACTCTTCCATGTCACCGCCTTCAAAGTAGTGGTTGAGCTGCTTGTTGTTGCCAGAGAGTTGGCAGTTTGGGTCGAGCTCACACATCCTCTGCTTCAAGGCTTCGGCGACCTCTTTTTCGCCCAATAGACTCTTTATCTCTATCTCGAAAGTATTCATCCCGTTAGAGAGTAATGTATCCTTCTCTGATTTGCGGATTATGTTTTCCTGTGTCATTTTTTTATTCTCTCTAACGGGATTCATTGGTAGTATTATAACCATTCTTCGTCTGACTTGCCTAAAAAAATAAATATTGCCCTATCCTCTCCTTATCATCGATGATAAGGAGAGGATAGGTCTTATATGATTATTCAATGTACCAATACACCCGAGGGAGGATGTATAATTTAGTTATGACATACAAAAATATACCCGTCATAATAGTGGCTGGAATTGGCGCCAAAACCCGAGTTATTGGTAATGATAACCAGCTGCTTTTTCATGTGCCCGACGATTTAAAACGTTTCAAGGAGCTGTCAATGGGGCATCCAATAATAATAGGGAGGAAGACCTTCGAGTCCATCGTGGCCATGATTGGCAAGCCTTTGCCCGGCCGCACAAATATCGTGGTCACCAGAGACGAGAGTTATTCGCACGAAGGGACCAAAGTAGCCCATTCGCTCGAGAGAGCTTTTGAACTAGCAGCTCGCGAGTACCCTAGAGAAATTCATATCGGCGGAGGCGCAGAAATGTACAAGCAGGCATTGCCGTATGTAGACAAACTTTTCCTAACTTTGTTTGAAAGTGAGGCCGAGGGAGACACGTTCTTTCCGGAATACGCGGGCGATTTCGAAGAAATCGCCCGTCACGAAACCCGAGAACATCAAGGTCTTAAATACCAATGGGTGAACTTTGAACGGAGAAAATAAAAAACCCTCCAATTGAATGAAAGGCTCTGAACCGGCGGGCGAATTCCCGCCGGTTTTTGCACTTAGTCTTTTAAGCCACTTCAGAGAAGTGACCTTGTGAAAGGTCAGCTACTGTCCGATACTCCTTCGGCAACAGGTCCTTATTAAGGGCAACTGAAATAGCAGCCGCCATCGCACACAGTTTTTCGATGCGAGACTCGAACATCACATCAAAGACTTGTTCTGGACCTGCACACCACGCAAACTGCGCAACGTAATCAGGATTCGGTTTGAAGTGTCGCTGAGTGCGCAAGTAAAACCAGTGTAGCCACTGATAGTCCCAGCTCTCAGCCTTGGTAGAATCCGGTGATACTGGTACCAGAGTCGACACCAAGTAACTGAATCCGCACAAACCTCCCGCGGACGTCGTCAGGTTGTATTCCTCCCTCGCCTCCCTGAACAAGGTTTGTACTGGAGATTCATTTTTCTCCACTTCTCCTTGAAGTGAAGTAAAATTCCTTCCCCCGAACTGACGTGCCTTTACAGGCAGCTGTAGACCGAGCGGCAAAATTGATTCAAACGCCGCTGCTTCAGCGGGGACATGTATACATGCCACCGTCTGCCTGATTCTGGGCCGCCTATCTCTGACAACCTCGTTCAGATTTGAAAAATGAGCTAACTGCAATGTTTTTCTCCCTCTTTACCCAGACAGAATTGACTGGGTCCGATGATTTTATATCACGACATTGGTAAAACAAAAAGGGTGAGCACGAAGTGCTCACCCTTTTTGTTTATTAATTAGTCTGACTAATTTAATCTTTCACTTCATTCCTTACTTTCACAAGTGAGTAAGAACACAGATGCTTGCATAGGTGTACCTTACGAACGCAGTGAAAGCAGGCTTTGCCTACAGGAACAGTACATCTTTTGGATATTTTATTTCGCGGAGCTCATAAAATATCTGGCAAAGATCGGTAACTGTTACTCAGTAACAGTTACCCCCATGCTCCTGGCGGTACCAGCGATAGTCTTCATTGCAGCTTCAATTGAGGCGGCGTTGAGGTCAGACATTTTCTTCTCCGCAATTTCGCGGAGTTGAGCCTGAGTAAGGTTACCAACCTTAGCGTTTGGAGCCTTACCAGAACCCTTGTCCTTCCCTACCGCCTTAAGGATAAGACGAGAAGCGGGGGAGGTCTTTAGAATGAAAGTAAATGAACGGTCATCGTAGACAGAGATAACTGCCGGAACAACTTCGCCCATCTGCTCTCGAGTTTGTTCGTTAAACTGGTTAACGAACTCTCCGATATTGATACCAGCCTGACCAAGTACGGGACCCAAAGGTGGGGCTGGAGTAGCTTTGCCGCCCGGAGCCTGAATCTTTATTTGTTTTACTAATTTTTTTGCCATTTTGTTCTAGTTTTAAGTTGTGAGTTTTTAGTTTCTAGTTTTGCGTGACTCACGGCCACTCGTTGAAGCTGCGTAACAGTGCGGGTTATAGTACAAGAAAATCGTGGAAAATCAATGGTTCTACAAAAAGGTAGGGATTGGATGTAGAGCGAGGAGCTTAGGGATTAAGGCAATTTTAGAAAACTTTCAAAATTGGATGCAGACGTACTGGTTGGAGGAATTTTTTTGAGAGAGCGACCAAGAAAATAAGGAGTGTGCACACGACTATATTTTCTGAAGTACTCTTTGTGGTGATGTAGATTAACTACATTGACCGAAAAAAATTTCCGAAACTAGTGCGTATGCGCCAATTTGGGGAGTTTTAGACCTTTTTGATCTGGAGGAAGTCCAGCTCTACGGGAGTCTCCCTCCCAAACATCGAAACAAGAACCTTCACCTTCCCCCTCTCCTCATCGGTCTCAGCCACCTTACCTTCAAGCTCTTTAAATGGACCGTCAGTGATAACAACCAAGTCGTCTACAGAAAAGTCTACCTTGTGCTTTGGTGTGTCAGCGCTCATGCGGCCCATCAGAGTATTAAACTCACCCTCTGAAAGAGGGACGGGTTGAGTACCGCTACCAACGAAGCCAGTCACGCGCGGCGTATTGCGCACGACATACCAAGACTCGTCATCCACAATCATATCTACCAGCACGTAGCCTGGATAGATACGCTCTTCTTCGGTGACACGCTTGCCTCCCTTGACGCGGATTTTCTTCTCGGTAGGCACAACCACTTCAAAAATTTTCTCGTTCATATTGAGCGAGTCGATACGCTGGCGCAAGTTGCGCGCCACGGCATTTTCATAGCCGGAATAAGTATGTATAGCGTACCAACGACGCTCTCCTGTTCCTTGTTGTTTCTGCATATTGATAAGATTTAGATAGAAGTAATAAAATTATTCAGAGTCTAAAACTTTCAAAATTGTATGCAGAGCTAGGAGTCTAGGGATTTTTGGAAGAAGCGACCAAGAAAATAAGGAGTGCACACACGACTATATTTTCTGAAGTACTCTCTGTGGTGGCGTAGATGAACTACGACGACTGACAGAAATCCCGTAACGACAAAGCTCTGTGCCAATTTTGGAAGTTTTGTTTAGATGACTGTCTCAAGCAGGTTGGTAAATAGGTAATCAAAACCGGATAGCACCAACGCTACCACGGCTGAAATTACTACCACCAACAAACTATAAGAAAGGGCCTGGGAAGATGTGGGCCACTTCACGTGTTTCATCTCAAGAGCCGTGTCCCTAAAGTATTTAGTAAGTCTTTCCATACAAACTTTAATGATAACCTAATATAACATTTATACCCAGCCCCATTTTTTGTTACGGGCTCCTGCTACAATTTCCTATTCGGTGCGCAGTCGCCCAAAATGGGGCGGGATTAGAAAAATATAGTCACTTATATCGTTCCTTATTTTTTCTAAAAAAAACGCCCCGGTGGGCGATTTCTTATCTTTTTATAATACCATAAGAGGTCCAATAATGCAAATGGCG
>JBBDVD010000059.1:2562-3553 GCA_040903565.1 Minisyncoccota bacterium | reverse complement strand
ATTTGTTTTCAATTTGCCGCCGTCGGCGCGAAAGCGCCTTCTACTCTCTACTTACTAATTTCTATTTACTAAGACATCGCGCGCAGCGTGATGCGTACGAGTGGTAGGAGAGCGTTCTGTTCTGCGATGAATGGTAGGCGGGAGCCTATCTGGAGCGTACAGAAGTGAGAATGCCGGCACAAGTAACCGCAAGACGGGTGAGAACCCCGTCCGCCGAAATACCAAGGTTTCCTTCGCGATGGTGATCAGCGAAGGGTTAGTCGGTCCTAAGCCGATGGCGAATGCCGGGGGCGATGGATAGTAGGTTAATATTCCTGCACACAACTATGTTCCTATGGAGGGACGGAGTGTTGTACTTAGAGCATCTTATTGGATTGGTGCTGGAGCTATGAGCGTGTTGATTAGGTAAATCCGGTCAACAATAGCGCGAGTAGAGTCTGAATCTGCGGCCACGGCCAAAGAAATCTAGGGAGCACGCTTCCAAGAAAAACTTCGTTTGGGTTAAACATAGCTGTTCCGTACCGCAAACCGACACAGGTGGTAGGGTCGAGAAGACCAAGGCGAACGAGTGAGAGGTCCTTAAGGAACTCGGCAAAAAAGCGGCCGTAACTTCGGGATAAGGCCTGCCCAGTGCATCACACAGTGTGTGATGCAGGGGATAGGGATTAGGGGTTAGGTTTTAGCGTCTAAAATCGCGAAGCGATTTTAGACGGCGAGCGAAGCTCGCCACTACAACCTACAAACTAAAAACTAAAACCTGTGCATCGCGCTTTGCGTGATGCACTGGGCCGCAGCGAAAGATTTCCTGGCAACTGTTTACCAAAAACACAGCTCTCTGCGAAGACGTAAGTCCATGTATAGAGGGTGATGCCTGACCAATGCGGGAAGGTTAAGCACGGATGGTGTACGCATCACATTGCATGTGATACTCAGTTTTTAGTTGGAAGTTTTTAGTCGTTAGTACGGCGAGCGAAGCTCGCCGGGGGGTAAA
>JBBDVD010000059.1:1535-2552 GCA_040903565.1 Minisyncoccota bacterium | reverse complement strand
CGCGCCGGCTGAAATCGCTTTGCGATTTCAGCCACTGACAACTAAAAACTAAAAACTATCAACTAGAGCATCGCGCGCAGCGTGATGCGTATGCTGGGCTGTGTAAGCCCCCGTCAATGTCAGCGATAACTATAATCGTTCTAAGGTAGAGCGCATTTCCTTCGGGAAGTTCGCTCTACGGACTAGAACGATTATATGAGAAATGAAAAATTCTCATTGTTAAACAGCCGAGCCATAGTTACCTTGTTTGCAGTAATGTAAACATAGTCCAATGCAACCAAAAAGAGACCAAATGTTGCACATCCCACTCAATGTAAGTTGAAGGATGAAGATAGAGTCCTATTGTGCAAGCGAATAGGGATTATAGAGCGCAATTCCTTGTCGGGTAAGTTCCGACGTGCACGAATGGTATAATGACTGGGAAACTGTCTCAAGGACCTGCTCGGTGAAAATACAATTGCTGTAAAGATGCAGCATACCTGCAGTTAGACGAAAAGACCCCAGGAGCTTTACTGTAGCTTCTTATTGGGGCTGTTTGATTTATGCGTAGCATAGGTGGGAGACTTTGAAGCATTCCTTTCGGGGAATGTGGAGTCGTCAGTGAAATACCACTCTTAAATTGGGCAGTTTCTAACCCGACGCGACAAACGCGTTGGGGACAGTGAGTGGCAGGCAGTTTTAGTGGGGCGCTACCCTCCCAAAATGTAACGGAGGGGTCTCAAGGTCAACTAGGCGCGAATGGAAACCGTGCCGATAGTGCAATGGCAAAAGTTGGCTTGACTGTAAGGCGTAGATGCCAAACAGACACGAAAGTGGAGCATAGTGAACCGATGGTTGGCTTTAGACGCCGCCGGAGATTACCCGATAAAAGTTACCCTGGGGATAACAGGCTAGTCGTGCCCAAGCGTCCAGAGCGACGGCACGGTTCGGCACCTCGATGTCGGCTCATCTTATCCTGGGGCTGGAGCAAACCTATATCTGCTCTCCCTATCGGAAACGGTAGGGAAATGACGTGGT
>JBBDVD010000059.1:0-1520 GCA_040903565.1 Minisyncoccota bacterium | reverse complement strand
CCCCCCCCGTCGGCCATCACAATGCGTCTACCCGGCGCGTGATGGTAAACAAGCTCAAAACGGAGAAGGCTGACTCATACTGGTCAAGGGTGACCACAACCTCTGGTTTCGGAGGTCCCAAGTGTAGGATATACTTGGGAGTATGAGAGCTAATTCCGTAGGAAAGATGTGTTCTGAAGTTGATCTGGCATATGTTGCTGGTCTCGTTGATGGTGATGGCGCTATTATGGCAGTCATTGAACCACACAACGGGAAAAAGTTTCGATTCAGAGTGAGGGTTGTGCTTAAGGTTACACAAAAGCGTAAGAAAGATTTAATCTTTCTTACTCCGCTTTTCCAGTGTGGCCAAGTGCGACAAAATAGAACAACTTTTGATTGGATATTGCGTGACCAAAAGTCACTTGCGATTGTCCTCTTAAAATTGTTTACTCACTCAAAATCAAAACGGCAACAAATTAAACTTGCATTAGAAATCTTGGCGACAGAAATTGTTAGTCAAGAAGACCTACTGCGAGTAGCTGGATTGGCAGATACATTGTCTCGGTTCAACGTTCGGTCCAACAACCGACGGAAAAACCATGTTGCAATGATCCAAGAATACATCTCCTCTAACGACTGATTAACGTACGTTGGGTACGTTATGAGATATACCACTTTTGTGGGTATCACACGGCTTGCACCTATAGGTGCATATGGTGACATATGTATTATGGTGATGGAATAGTCTGATCTATGCGGGAACGCATAGTTAACAGCAAATGAGGTCCCAAGGGTTTGGCTGTTCGCCAATTAAAAAGATACGCGAGCTGGGTTTAGACCGTTCAGGTTGTGAGCGTTGAGCGTATAGCGCTTAGCGTCTAGAGTCGCGCTTTCGCGCGACGGCGTAAAATCGCGAAGCGATTTTACGCAACTAGACGCTAACAGCTAATCGCTAGACGCTTCATTATTTGGACCGTCTAAACCCCTTCGAAGAATTGTTTTTACTTTTCGTAAATGAAATAAAGATAGATCCAACCAACACGGCGGTCATATATAGGAATATATATGGTCAAACTAACTAATATCGGTAGAACCCTAGCAAGTAAAGTTGCGGGCAATACCGAGGGAATAAGTCAGGTGATAGGTTGTAGGTTTTAGTTTGTAGTACGGCAAAATCGCTTTGCGATTTTGCCGGCGTGCTTCGCACGCTACTGTAACCTAAAACCTACAACCTAAAACCTAATTTTGCCCCTAGAGACTGAACGTTAGTCACCCAGCACTTTCTAAGACGTTTTGTTTTAGAAAGTGCATAGGTACATGTATGAAGAAGTGTTTATACACCATTCAGAAAGTGCTGGGTGAAGCTACAGTCCAATGCACGTAGTAATACGTGAAAAACTTATTAAAGTCGTACACACACGCGACTTAAATAAGACTGAACATGCGTGAGACAGGTTGGTCTCCTATCTACTGCAGGCGTCGATTTTTGAAGAGATTTGTCCCTAGTAAGTATTTGCTACTTTACGAAGAGATTCGTAATG
>JBBDVD010000058.1:0-3696 GCA_040903565.1 Minisyncoccota bacterium | reverse complement strand
TCATAGATATTAATTTTATGATGCAAAGACCGCCCTCCGGCGGTTTTTTCGTGTCTTCTCCTAAACAATACTGGCCTTACATACAAAAAAGCGGGCAAGTCTGCCCGCTTTCATCCACCAAGAACTTGGGGGTTAACAGACGTCAAACCGCCGACCCGCCTGAGGAGCTGACTCATTTAGCCAAACCTCATTCTCGACATAGGCGCCAAGCGCATGGTCCGACGGTCGGAACCTTCTTCTTAACTCTTTATGGAATTGATCACTCCCCTTTTCGATTCCTTCTCGAGATAGGAGGTCAACTATTTCCTCCCTCGTGAAAATCGCACATGATACATCCATTTTTATCCCCTTCCTTTGTTTTTGGATTGATTGTACGCAAAGAACTAAACAGCCGGCTCTGGATGAGTCGGCTTTACACCTTAAGTGTGGATGAAGCCGACGAGCTCAATACTGCCGCCAGAATACAGGCGCCAAAAAAGGCGATGCTCCTTTCGACAGATAACTTGCGAATCGGTATACACACTCCATAACCTGAATGTATATCCGCCCTCGGAAGGTGTCAAATGCCTCTAGGTGGATATTTTATGTACTTATATATCGGTCGCACTTAGGTCTATCGACCCCAAATTCTGGTACAATTATTAATATGAATAATAAAGCGCTTATTGCCCTCGTCATCATGGCTCTAGTTGGTGTGGGCGTCTACTTTTTAATTACCAATCTGACTGCACCGGCGAGAAACATTCCTGAGGATACAGAAAATCCCGCTCGACCATCTGAAGGACCCATCACTGAACGCGGCACTATCACCTGTATTCCAAAAATAGGAACCGGACCACAAACAATGGAATGCGCGCTCGGACTACGCAACAGTAAAAGCGTCTATTATGGTCTACGTTATCTATCAGACCACGATGAAAACTTCGCCCTTGTCTCACCCGAAATCAATGTTGAAGTAACCGGAACGCTTGTCCACGAAGAAACCTTTGGCCCTGACGGCAATCGCTACGACACCGTGGGAATTATTGAAATAAATTCAATCTCTGAGATATAGACAGTCTAATAAAATGATAGGGCTTTAGTAAGTTTCATCTAAATACCTACGAGAGCTTACTTTTTAATTATTTTCTTGATTTGTTTTTCCAAGTTGTTAATTTTAGTCTCCATAGCCTGGGTTCGGTGAGCTAGTGTTTGCTCTAGTTGGCTAGTGTGTTCTGCTAGTGTTGACGCTATTGTCATGATCCCGGTCACGTCTTCCATGGCCAACATAATTAGTGGCGGGAAATATTCACTCTTTTCTGGATCCTTGCAGTAAATATGTCTCCCATTCAAAATAATGGTTCTTTGACCAATGCCAGGAAATTCATGCTCTACTTCAAATCCCTTAAAGAACGTATCCTTGGCTAAAATGTCATCTAGCAATTTCCGAAGCGTCGGAATATCCCATTGACCATTTCCTAACTCATAAACGGTTTGACCCTCAGTATCCGTTGGTTTTACTTGGAATAACATGTAAAAAGCCTCATTGGCCGCCAAGATTTTGAGATCTTTATCTAGAATCATCACTGGCTCGCGTAAGACATCCACCACCGTCTTGATGTAAGTCCAACTTTCTTGCCAAAATTGGGCAAAAAAATCAGTTTGCATGTTTTTTAATTTAGTCCCTTTTGTATTTTTTGATTTTTTTATTTGTTTCATATTCATTAATGAGCCGTTGTGGGGCACAAAAGGTGACAACACTCGCTCTTTTGTCATAAAATGTGAAGTGTGTCGGCTATGGCTAAGGGATTAAACTCTTTATTGTATTTGACTGTGCCCACATAACTAACAGATATAAATAATTTATGAAACGGGATTGGAAATATATGAAGCTAGCTGCCGGTATTTTGACTGGTGTCTTACTGCTCGCCGGAGCATTCTTCATACTCAAACCGTCATTACCGGATACCGTTGACTCAATTGGTACCACAGCCATAGAGGCACCTTTTGCCGAACTGCCTGCGCGCCTTCTAATACCAAGCATTGATGTCGACGCGCCTGTGCAACTGGTAGGAATAGCTACCAGCAGTGCTGGGGAGATGGAGGTACCGGACAATTTCACTGACGTCGGTTGGTATAAACATGGTCCTCGTCCGGGCATGCCCGGGAGCGCTGTGATTGCGGGACATCTAAACGGCAAAGATGTACCCCGGGCAGTTTTTTATGATCTCAGTGCCGTAGAAATTGATGACGAAATCCACATCATTGACGTTACGGGCGAAGTCCTGACCTTCAAGGTTGTGAATACGCGTACGTACGCCTATGACTCACCTACTGAGGAAGTATTCATCAGTAACGACGGTAAAGTGAGATTAAACCTCATTACTTGTGCTGGAGAGTGGATAGGTGATGAACAATTATATAACGAAAGGATCGTGGTATTTACTGAACTGGTTAATCCAGCTGAGTAATGATCGTAGTAGCTTTCCTAACGCAAATCGCCCCGCTTTATAAGCGGGGCGATTTGTTTACCTCTAGTCACTAGCGTTAACTAGGTGGTATCACTTAATCTCACCAGGGGAGAATCCGGCGTTGGGGAAGGCTGGCGCTGACAGGTTGTCTGTCGAAGCACCCAGCACTGAGCCAGACGGTAGATTAGATGAACCTCCAACACTTCCGCCACTGCTACTGCCACCGGCAATACTGCCACCCGACACGGTACCATTAAGGTTTCCGCCGGTTGCGTCTGAGGACAGAGTTCCTGTTACCTCACTGCCACCTGACACGGTACCAGTCGCGTCTGAGGACAGAGTTCCTGTTACCTCAGAAGCGTAAGCGAAAGTAATACCGATTATAGCGAGAGCTGTAGCTGTAACAATTACGGCTAGAGAATTGGTAAATATTTTGGTAGTCATAAATTTTTAGAGTTAACTATTATCTTAGAGTCAACTATTATTTATGGGTTGGACCGGACACCGTAGGAGGTACTGTAAGTACCGCTTGGTGTACCTGTCGGTACCGCTACCTCAACCAATACCTGTACTTGTATACCATCCATACCAGGATTAAGATCCGTGGTCATGTGTAGGTCTGGTGTAGAATAGGTATTAGCTGCAGTTAAGAGAATAGTTGCTCCGCCATTATTAGCTTGGTCAGAGGAAATTCTCATATTGTTAGCAACTGGAATTGTTCCACCGCCACCATTTCTAAGCCAATCGCTGAACTTCATAGCCAATTTAGGTTCGCTGGTAGGCATAGTAATGTGGAATATGTATTCCCATCCATCCTCGAATGAACCATTCGCGGTGGCAGTTGTGTCTACCATCTCAATTGATGTTACTTCGAGTTCACCATCTCCAGCTACTACATCACCGCTTAAGTCACCCGAAGGGTTAGCACAATCGATGTTCCAGACGATGACAAATTTGTCATTCTGCATGTTAGTGAAAGCTGGGGCTGTCATGGTAGTGCTGGCTGTCATGGCTTCAGCTGCTGTGTCACCAGTGCTGTAGCCTCCAAGTGCGTAAGGTGTGTCCATTTCACAACTTGCACTTACAACTGGACCAGTAAGGTCTTCATGGGTCGTGTAGTTCGCACCCTTAGACATATCTGTAGTTTCAGCCTGGTAGGCTACATCATTAGTCTCGCTAAGTGTGTAGCTACCAGAACCGGCGCCAATGTTGTCCGCAGTCCAACTAGAGTTCATAGGGAAGTCAG
>JBBDVD010000057.1:0-3817 GCA_040903565.1 Minisyncoccota bacterium | reverse complement strand
TCGGTTTACCCAACGCCGGAAAATCAACCTTGATAAACAATTTGACCAATGCCCAGTCGGCCATCGGTAGTTATCCTTTCACCACGCTTGAGCCGCACTTAGGCGACTTCTACGGCTACGTTTTAGCGGACATACCAGGTCTGATTGAGGGCGCTTCTAAAGGCAAAGGGCTTGGTCATAAGTTTCTTCGACATGTTACCAGGACCAAAATGCTCCTGCACCTAGTCTCATTGGAGGAAGGCGACCCTTTAAATACATATTATACAATTTCGAAAGAGCTATCTGACTATGATAAATCTCTCACTGAGAAGGAGGAGTGGATTATTTTTACCAAAAAAGACCTTGTTTCTAGCGGTAAAGTAGAGGAGGTACTAAAGGCTATTGACACAGTCAACAAACGTGTGTTTGTGATATCAAATATTACCGGAGAAGGGGTCAAAGAACTGCGGGATGCTCTTGTCTTAAGACTGCGTGAGGGGTAATATTGGACACAATATGGCAACTTACAAGCCCACCATCGGCATCGAAGTGCATGCTGAGTTATCAACTTTGAGTAAAATGTTTTGTGGTTGTGCAAACCGACCACATGTTGATGAACCCAACGTCAACATTTGTCCGATTTGTTTGGCACACCCCGGAACTTTACCGGCAGTTAATAAAGAGGCCATTAGAAAAGTTCTCCAATTTGGAGAAGTGATCGGAGGCGAGTTGGCTGACTTTAGTGAATTTGATCGCAAACAATATTTTTATCCGGATATACCAAAAGCTTATCAGTTGAGTCAGTATGCTTTCCCGTTTGTGAAAGGGGGAGAACTAGCTGGGGTCGCGATTACCCGAGTTCATCTGGAAGAAGACACCGCCCGAAGCCAACATGAAGACAATGAAAGTTTCGTCGATTTTAATAGAGCCGGGGTACCTCTTATGGAGCTGGTAACAGAACCGGTGATTCATGATGCAAAGGTAGCGGCTGATTTTGCAAAAGAGTTGCAATTACTGTTACGAACTATGGGTGTTTCAAGTGCAAATATGGAAAAAGGGGAGATGCGTGTTGAGGCCAATATTTCTATAAGTGACACCGACGTTTTAGGTACAAAGGTGGAGGTGAAGAACCTTAATTCCTTTAAAGCGGTGGAAAATGCCATAAATTACGAGATTGAACGCCAAAAAACGGCTCTACAGAGCCATAAAATAGTCATTCAAGAAACGCGTGGCTGGAATATGGCTAAGAATAAGACTTTTTCACAGAGATCCAAAGAGACAGCCAAGGACTATCGGTACTTTCCAGATCCGGATATTCCCAAGTATTTCTTAGGAGAAATCTCGGAATTCACTGGTTCTCGCTTAGCCGAGAATATACCTAATCTGCCAAGTAAGATAAGGGCTGACTTAAGCAATCTCGGCTTAACGAGTCAACAGGTGGAAACTCTGGTGTATAATCCAAATCTACTCAATTTTCTGGAGGCGACAATGAGCTCTAATCCGGAAAAAACAAAAGGGAAGAAGTTTATAAAAACAGCCGCCAATTATCTTATATCCGATGTATCGGGACTAATGGCCAACAATGACAACCTAGAGTTGAATAGCACAAACGCTATAATGTTTGCCCGACTAATACTGATGGTAGAGGAGAAAAAAATAACTTCCAGAGTGGCCAAAGATTTGCTTGAAGAAATTGTCTTTACTGGGTCTGATCCTGAGAAAATGGCTGAGGAGAGGGGTATTATGCAAGATGATTCCTCTGAAAGACTAATTGCCGTTGTCGAAGAAGTTATATCTGCCAACGAACCTGTGGTTGGTGACTATAAAAACGGAAAGGAGGCGGCTCTGCAGTTTTTGGTTGGTCAGGGTATGAAGCTAAGTAAAGGGTCTGCCAATCCGACGACCTTGGCTGAGCTTTTTAAAGAGCGTTTATCCGAATAAGTACTCAAAAGTTATACACACCCGTTACTTTTTTCCAGTAGCGGAGTTTGTGTATATTCGGTATACTCATATTAGTTATGGAAGAAATCTCGTTAAAGGGAGAAAAATACCTTAAAGCCAGCGTTATAGCCGAGAAGCTTGGCTATACAGCTGATTATGTGGGTCAGCTTTGTCGGTCTAAGCAAGTTGACGCGACACTGGTCGGTAGGAGTTGGTACGTCAGTGAGAAGTCGATTTCGGAGCATAAAAAAAGCAGATACAGGAGCACTTCAACCAAATCCAAAGAATCCATTCGTAAAATTGCAGAAGAGCGCATAAATTTAGAAAGGTCAGGTTATTTTAGCAAAAAAACTAATTACGGACAGGACGACAGCGATTTAATTCCGATTATTGTAAAAGAGAGAAGTTCGAAAGATTCAGATCCAGAGATTGTTATCCGAGATGTCGTCTCGAGAAAAGTAGAAAATAAGCCACTAAATAAAGAATCTTTTGGTTTAACCGAGAAATATTCCTCTCAGGTTTCAAGAAAGCCAACCAGAGTAACGCCTGCGGTGAGGATTGTCTCTACCAGAGCGGTCGATATGAATGCTGTAGCTCCAAAAATTCAGCAAAGATACCTAGTCTCAACAGAAGCTGCCCATAGGGGCAAAAATACGGCTGAAAATAAAAAATTAGGCCCAGCCTTACTCATTTGGTCGCTTTTGTTGATTGTTTCTATCGGAATTTTTTTGGCTGTGGTTGGGCTTGAAAAAAGAGTCGTCCTTATAGACAGGGATTCAGAAGTAATTTTGTATAACTTTAATCTTGATCCATTCCAGGATTACTTACTGTCATATTTTGAAAACTAAAGAGCCATTATTTGTTGTCCACATTTTATTGAGATAAGTATGTAAAAAACATCTGACATTACTATACAATTACTAGTGATGTCAGATGGTCTAGACAAAAGCTCTACATTAAAAAAAGTTGAGACAAAAGCTCTAACTATTCGTGAGGCCGCGGCTCTTTCTTCTTATACTACGGCGCACCTTATAAGATTAATCAAACAAGGAAAGATTGCAGCTGAGCAAATTAATCGTCAGTGGCACGTCGACCCTGTTTCCTTTAAAAACTTTTTAGAAGAAATTGATCGGGTAAAAAAGTTTCAGCGAGAGAAAGTCAGGCAAGAGAGAATCACTGAGAGATATTCAATTTCAAATATCGACAGTGGTGAACTAGAGAAGTATAAAGACGTGTCACCCTTTAACTTGAAAGCTTTGACACAATCAGGAATGGTTCTTGCTTCTATCGCTTTCTTTTTTATGTTGGGTAGTGGAGCACATACCTACAATTATCTAGCTATATTGGATGGTTTTGTAGATGATGTGAGTGAGATAAGTTTGTTAGATGAACCCAACTCATCCTTGGAAGCAACGGTTTTGTCTTCTAATATTCAGACGTTAGCATCACATATAAGAGATTATATTTGGTGTCCGATTAAATCAATCTTTTTCAATGAGAGCAGTTGCTCAGATTTTTCTCCAGTTGAATACGCCATAGTCCAAGAGGGTTTTAATAAAGAAAAAGTAACGACTCAAAATAATCCACCCCTAGTCGATCAGGTTTTTCATCAGTACGTGACAAATGTTACTAATCCCACTGAAAGAGAAACGATCAGAGAGGTAATAGTTCGAGAAGGAGAAGTCGACACCTCCCGCTTTGTCACCCAGAGTGAGTACGACCTCCAGCTAGAGGCCCTGCTACGGTCGACTGAAAACAGTTCCGCCACGGCCGCCGACAGTCTCTCCACTCTCACCAACTCCTTGGCTAGTGAAGTCGACACCGCCACCCTCACTGTTTCCGGGAACGGCTCTATCGGTGACTCCCTCACCGTCACCAACAACGCCACCATCGGTGG
>JBBDVD010000056.1:0-3893 GCA_040903565.1 Minisyncoccota bacterium | reverse complement strand
AGTGAAGATTGGGACTACATTAAAATTCAGCAAATGGCTCTATATCACGATATAGATGAGATTATAACGGGAGATCGGATTGGTTACTTAAAAACCGATGCTGACAGAGCCAAAGAATACGATGCCCAAAATGAAGTACTTAAACTATTGCCGGAATTATCCAGAACCCTTGCCTCAGCGGCTCTAGAAGAATACGAACTTCAAAAAACAGTTGAGTCCAAATTTGCAAAAGCAATAGACAAAATTGAACCGCTCTTCCACCTAATCAACGAAAACGGTAAGGAGATTTGCAAACAAACTGGAGTTACTTACTCCCAAAGTCGTAGCATTAAAGATAAGTATGTTCAGGAATTTCCCTACATTAAGCGATTTAATGACGTATTGAACCAACATATGCTCGAAAATGGCTACTTCTCCTCAGAACAGTGATAAAATGAAAAAGTGAACACATTCTCCATTAAAACCCAGGTGTTTGAAGGGCCGTTGGAGCTTCTGATTGATTTGGTTGAGCGCCGTAAACTCCTCATAAATGATATCTCGTTGGCCAGTGTGACCGATGAATACATGGCGCACGTCTCGCGCATGCAAGAAATGTCGCTTCCCAACACTACTAACTTCGTGGTGTTGGCCGCCACCCTTCTCCTCATTAAGTCTAAGTCACTCTTGCCGGTTTTAGACTTAACTAAAGAAGAGGAGAGCTCGATTGAAGAACTAGAAGAACGCTTGCGCCTTTACCAAATATACAAAGCCGCTGGTGTTATCGTCGCCGAAGCTTTTGGTAAGAATGTGATGCATGAAAGACAATATTCTCCAGAGAGGGTTTCTATTTTTGCGCCCGACAATTACTGCTCTCCTTCCGAACTCCGCGAAGCCATGCAAAGAGTCTTGGCTGACTTGCCAAAGCTGGAAATAAAGCCGAAGGTGCAGGTGAAGAAGGTTGTGTCAATCGAGGAGATGATAGGCCGCCTGCAAAAGCGGGTAGAGAAGCAGATCAAGATGAAATTTAGCGAGTTGATGACCGACCCTTCCGAGCGACACACCGTCATCGTCGGATTCTTAGCCGTCTTAGAGTCAGTCAAACAAGGTTCTATTTTGGTCTCACAACTAAAACACTTTGAGGATTTTGAGATCGAACATGCTAAGCCAGGGCTACCCCGCTACCGGTAGGTAGCGGGGAGCGTCTAAGGAGCGCGCTTCGCGCGCCCGGGACGGAAAATTGCGAAGCAATTTTCCGTCCCTCAACGCTATACGCTAACCGCTAGACGCTTTTTAATCAACAGGTTCTTAAAAGTTTACTTGTGCATGTGGGTTACAATACTCTATATGGCAAAAGTTAAAGTGGCAATCAACGGCTTTGGTCGTATTGGACGTACCTTTTTTAGAATGTCCGAAGGTAGGGAAGACTACGAGGTAGTGGCTATCAACGACCTGGGCGACCCGAAGGCTTTAGCCTATCTCTTAAAATACGACACCGTCTATGGCCACAGTGCTTTTGACGTAAGTCTGGAAGATATGAATTTAGTGGTGGGAGATCGACGTATCAGTATTTCACAAGAAAAAGATCCGTCCGCTTTGCCTTGGGGAAAGTACGGCGTCGACGTCGTCATAGAATCGACCGGCGTATTCAACAGTTACGAAAAATCTAAGGCGCACCTAACCGCTGGCGCCAAGAAGGTAGTCATCACCGCGCCGGTTAACGACGACCCGGCAGCAGCTAGTATCAAAGGCGCAACCGTCTTAATGGGAGCCAACGAAGAGAAACTAAAGACCTGCGACATCACCTCCAACGCCTCTTGCACCACCAACGCCGCCTCACCACTTATTGGAATTCTGAAAGAAGCTATAGGGATAGAAAAGGCAGTCCTCAACACAGTCCATGCTTACACTGCTTCTCAATCGCTAGTAGACGGACCCAACAAGAAAAATTTGCGTGAAGGACGCGCGGCCGCCCAGAATATCATTCCCTCCACTACCGGCGCAGCTATCGCCACCACTATGGCCTACCCTGACTTAGCCGGTAAGTTTGACGGCATATCTATTCGCGTGCCGGTCGCTATCGGCTCCATAGTTGACGTGACGTTTATAGCCTCCAAAGCTACTACCGTGGAAGAGGTGAACTCCGCTTTGACCAAAGCAGCCCAAGACCCTCGCTGGAGCAAAGTCTTTGCTGTCACCAATGAGCCGTTGGTATCTTCCGACATAATCGGCGCGCGCTTTGGAGCGATTGCCGACCTTGGTTTGACTCAGATCGTCGATGGTAACTTGGTTAAAGTACTAGCTTGGTACGACAACGAAGCTTCCTACGTCCACACCCTCTGCGAGCATACCGCTGCTGTTGCCGCTAACCTTCAAACACCATGACCATCCACCTAGCTTCCGACCACGCCGGCTTCGAGATGAAAAATTCTCTCCTGGGCTTCGTGAATGAAGAATTGGGTTTTGAAGTAAAAGACCATGGCGCCCATGAGTACAATGAGGAAGACGACTTTCCTGATTTCGTAATACCGGCAGCTAAAGCTGTCGCGAGCAGCGAGGACATGGCGATTGTCTTTGGAGGCTCAGGACAAGGGGAAGCTATAGCAGCTAACCGCATAGCTGGAGTGCGAGCGGCAGTCTACTATGGCGGGAACGAAGAAATAGTGACTCTTAGCCGCCAACATAACGATGCCAACCTACTCTCTATCGGAGCGCGCTTCGTTAACTTTGATGAAGCCAAGAGAGTGATGCGTCTTTGGCTCGAAACCAAAAGTGACAGCAACGAAAAGTACCATCGACGTAATAGTAAGATTGATCAAATGTAATCAAGATGAAAAACTCTTCTAAGCGCAAAGTTCTATTTGAAATTTTTATAGTCATGTCTGTCGTGACTGTCGCCATAGTTTTTATCGTAAAGGTTTCAGAAGAAGGAAGAGAAGCGACAAGAAATGTGGCTCGTGTATCCCAAATTCAAGAATATCAGAAGGCTTTTAGCTTGCATTATGCCGATACCGGCACATATCCTTTTGATGGAAAACAAACACCGACGTGCTTAGGTTCCTATGCCGCAAAAAGATGCTGGCACAACGGTTCCTTGCAAGAAAGTAACCTGATAGTAAATAGTCTGATGCCCAAATATATGCCAAGACTGTCAGAGGTAGATACCAGAAAGTTTGGGGAGGGAGACGCTTATACTGGCATCGTTTATGAACCGGGAGCCAAGGGTAAGTCATACAAAATATTTTACTTCATGGAAGGAGAAGATCAGTCTTGTATAATAGACAAGGCTATCGGAAGCGCTAGCGGCCACGATACCCTTTGTATACTCGAGATTCCATGAATATAATTCCAGCTATAATCCCTGATTCCTTGGCTCATCTGCAAGAAAGCCTGGCACGAGTCGGCTTTACTAAGCGTGTGCAGATAGATGTGGTTGATGGTGAATTCGTAAATCACATCTCTTGGCCTTACGAACCAGCGGGTAATATTGCTGATGTTGCAGATCTAATATCCGAACATGACGTAGAGGTTGACCTGATGGTAAACGATTCGGTGAGGGCGGCAGGATTTTGGCTTGAAGCCGGGGCAAAGGCGTTGGTGTTTCATATCGAAGGAGTTCCAAATATGGATGATGTTTTTGTTTTACGAGAAAAAAAACCCTTCCAACTTGGCATATCTTTAAATAACGATACTCCCCTTGAAGTTATCCATTCTTATTTAGACAAAGTAGATTTTGTGCAGGTTATGGGTATCGTGGAGATAGGCTCCCAAGGCCAACCCTTCGATAGCAGAGCCCTGGAGCGCGTGGCAATGCTCCGCTCTCTCTATCCGGGCCTTATCCTTAGTGTCGACGGGGCCGTCAGCGAAGAAAATATCCTCGAACTTAAAAATGCTGGAGCCGACCACTTCGTGGTCGG
>JBBDVD010000055.1:19832-23634 GCA_040903565.1 Minisyncoccota bacterium | reverse complement strand
TTATACGCACCTAGGAAGACTTTTTTTCTAAATATTCTTGATTGTCGTCAGCAGCCTCTGTATGGTTCTCGGCTGTTTCCATGTGATCTTCAGCTGCTTCCTTGTGGACTTCTGCCGCCTCCTGATACAGGTCGCTATCAGCCGTAACTACTCCATGCTCTTTTTGCTGTTCAGCCTTTTTAATGTTTTCTTCAGCTGCTTCCTTATGTACTTCTGCCGCTTCTTTGTGGATTTCCGCTGCATCCTCATGAACGTCAACTACAGTCGTAACTGCTCCTTCCACTTCTTCCTCAACTTTTTCCGCCCTTACTTCACTATCTTCTACTTTCTTGCCTGTCTCCACCAGACACTCTTCTTTTTTTGTAATAACCTTCATTTCTGTAATAACATTCATATTGTTTAAAATTATCCATCTGTAAGTATTCACTTACAAGACGAGTGTGACGTCACTTTGTTACACTAAAGAAAACAATACTCTATAAAGATAAGGATCGGGAGTGAAAATACATAGTATAATTCCTAATATAATTATGAAAAAATATTTGATTGCAGCTGTTGTTATCATGGCCCTAATATTGGTAGGACTGTACTTTTATACATCACAGACTTCTATTTCCACTATAGATATAGAAGACAATTTTTCCCACGATGGAGTCGTAATAAAAGATAATCCCGGATTCAAGCCTGGAGTCTGGTTTCTTACCTATGAAGAGCCTGGGAGCCCAGGCCTTTCAGTAGAGCTTGATCTCAACTCAGCTCCCGCTCAATCTATTTCACTCACACAAGGAGAGCGAGTTCATGTAGAGGGTACTCTCCGCGAGTCGGTAGTAGTGGTGCGCTCAATTACACCTCTATCAACAAGAGAAGTGGGTACGTCTATCAAGCTCTACTTTTACAACCCGGCCCTCGATCAAGGGCCGGGCGGAGTGCAATGTAGCAGAAACGGGCTGGTAGTTGTTGATCGAGAAGTGCCGCAGACTATAACACCACTTAAAGACAGTATCGAACTTCTATTGCGAGGTGAAATCTCTGATGAAGAACGGGCAGCGGGTATTGAAAGCGAGTTTCCGCTTGCTGGCCTTACACTTAAAAACGCCACTATTAGTAACGGCGTTGCTACACTGACCTTTGACGACCCCCAAAATAAAACGGTTGGAGGTTCTTGTAGGACAGGGATCTTATGGGCACAGATCGAAGCAACTGCAAAACAATTTCCGACAGTTCAAAACGTACGGTTCATGCCTGAAGAATTGTTCCAACCTTAACGGGCCCGTTTCTTAGGCAGGAGTGTCTCCAGAGAAGAAAATTGCCCGTTTGTCAGGCGACGTGTTGAGTTGTCTCCGTTTGGGGGTATTTGGTTTGTGTTCGATTTAGAATTCACCCCCAACTACTTGATTTTTCTGTAAAATTTGATATAATGCGATTTATCAATATCAATCGCGCATTATTATTATCTAACTAACTTTTTATAAAAATTATGAAAACAAAAATATTTCTTTCGAGTGCTTTGGTTCTGACGGTACTGTTTGCAGTTACTGTAATAGGTGTTGGCGAGGCATCGGCCGCCACTGGCGAGTTAAAGAACATGTTTCCGCCTGGTAATAACGGGACTGTGCGCGGAGTGGGCATGATAGATGGCCATGATGGTAACAAATATGTGTTTCAGACACCTCGGGACAACGGTGGTCAAGAATTAAAAGAAGGTGACGAAGTCTTTTTTGAACCGGGTAATGGGCGAACAGCGCACAGCGTTGCACAAACAGCTGATGAAGATTCGGCAAAAATAGGGCCTCCAGGAATACCATTTCCAACACCATATTTAATAAAGTATGTCGACATTCAGCTTCGTACCATTGGCGACATAATCGAGAGGGTACAGGAGACACTTGTCGGCTGTGAGCTCGATGTCTGCGCGCAGGTTCGTGTGAACGCCGATGAGCGGCATGGTCTCATTGAGGAGGCGAGTCAGCTCACTCAGGATGGCGATCTGGACGAAGTTGAGCGAATTCTTCAGGAGGTCTGGGGTATTGTTGCTGGGGATATTGAGCGGATCAAGCGCGCGCTTGAGCGCGAGCTGTCTGATGACGATAGAAAGAAACTTCACCGTGCCCTTCGCCTCGAGGAGCAGCTGGACAGGAGGATTGAGGGACTGTTGCGGGTGCTGAAAAATGGACGCAACCCGCAGACTGGCAAGGAGATCAAGATCTCAAAAGCGGATGCAAAGAGAGCCCTCGAGGCTTTTGTAAACGCTCGAGCAACTGACCCGACTGATTCTGATGGGGATGGATACGGGGATGCTCGTATAAGAGAAGGTGGTCATACTGTTGGGGCTGGTCAAGTGGCTGAAATCGTCAAGGGCATTGATGGCCATCACGGAGAAAACGGCGATAACATGCCTCCTGAAGAGCGTATCAAGAAACAAGAGGGAACGATCACCATCATGAAACGCTTGCCAGACCATTCTCTTGGGGTGATAGAACTTCGTATGAAGTCTGGAACAGTGAAGTTTTTTAACGAGTCCAAGAGTCTGGATCGTAAATTCACACACGTATCCAAATAAAAAGTTCGGCAATAAGAGACAATCCTTAACGAACCAGCATCAGTAGGAGGAAAAGTGGTACGAGTTATAAAGGAAATCAAGCAATAGAACGCAAAGGGCTAAAATCTTTTGGTATTGCTTTTCTCCAATCAAAAGTTATAAAGCACACCTCCATTCGAACATATAAAATCAAAGACCACGCCACAGCGTGGTCTTTGATTTTAATACTGCACAGACAAGAATAATTACTGGCAATCTTCCACATGTTTGAGACCCTTTTTGATAAAAATCGCTTACATGCCCTATAATAGACATTATGCACGTCACCAGAAAACATCATCGAAGAGTAACATTATCCCTAGCGGGAGCTTTGCTGCTACTTGCCATAATTATTCTATTGGGTCTCTGGATGTTTTTTACTGGCACAATCGAATACAACAAACAAACAACTGATAGCAATCAATCTAAAGCCGAGGACTATTACACAGCACCGCCCTCACCCTTTCTTCAAGATGAAGAGGTTGTAATTATTAGTTCAGCTACTTCCAGTGAGGCAGAGGAAGTATTGCCTGTGGAAAAGGTATTATTCGAATACGTGGAGGTAACCGACGGTTGTGGTCCACACTTTGAAGGCGAGTGCTTAAATGTTCGCTCCGGTCCAGGAACCGACTATCCGGTCGTATCACAACTAAGAAACGAAATTGTACTAAAGGTCGGAGGAAAGGTAACAAGGGACGGTGAGACCTGGTTTAAGATCGTGTTCGACGAATGGCTGCGTTACCCAGAAAGAGTGACGAGTGACTGGTATGTGTCAGCGGATTATGTTGAAGTCTTATTGGATGAGGGCGTAAAAACGCTGGAAGATAATGGAAGAATTTCTAACACAAAAAAGGAGATTACTGTAAATCGCGGTGAACAGAAGCTCTACGCTTATGAGGACGGGGAGTTATTTATGGAAACAGACATCTCTACTGGCTTAGCCCTCACCCCAACCCCTCGTGGCACATTCACTATCTTTAGAAAAACACCAAGCCGCTATATGCAAGGTCCATTACCAGGACTGCCGTCAGACCAATACTACGACCTGCCGGGCGTTCCTTGGAACCTTTACTTCACTAGCGGCGGCGCGGTAATACATGGAGCCTATTGGCATACCAGCTTCGGTTCCCGCTATTCACACGGCTGTGTAAACCTACCATCCGATATGGCGCGCAAACTTTATGAATGGGCAGAGATAGGTACAAAAGTAATTGTAAAAGACTA
>JBBDVD010000055.1:15267-19732 GCA_040903565.1 Minisyncoccota bacterium | reverse complement strand
CTAGAAAACTTCCGACATACTAATCACTTACAGGCAATAGCCACTTCGTAGTAAACTAGTAGGGCTTTGAAGTATATTCACACTTTCGTAGTCGCCATAGTCGCAGTGTCTGGCGTAACTATTTACGGAATCGCTAACGCTGCCCAAAATACTGTTACTTACGTGAAAGTAACTCCAGACCAGACACACGTCAAAGAGGTGAACATTAATACAATCATCCCCACTGAACAGGTTATAGAGTCGACAGAGGTAAGTGAGGTTGATCAAGAACAACTGAATAATAATGAAGATTCTGATTTAGAAATTAATGAAGAAGGGATAGAAACACTTGCACTGGAACCGACCAAACCTGCCACTAAAAAGTCAGATGTCCAGACTATTCACAACGTACCTTTCTATTCACAGTTCGCTGACATCAGTGCACCCGAGTGGCAAAAAATCGGTTGCGGCATCGCTAGCCTCGCAATGTTAATCGACTTTTATAAGCCGGGAGAAATCACGGTGGACGGTTTATTGGATGAGGGTATTGCTGCTAATGCCTACATCTCAAGCGCTGGTTGGTCACATGCTGGTCTTATCGGACTAGCAAAAAATTATGGTCTCTCTGGCGAAGCGGTTTATATGACCGACCAATCAATGGTCGGGGCCTTCTCTAACCTTGAAAAAGCCTTGGTGGAGGGACCGGTGATGGTATCGGTTCACTATACTTTCCAACCTACTAACCCAATTCCACACCTCGTCATCGTGACTGGTGTAGAGAATGGAGAGGTTCACTACAATGATCCAGCTGAAAAGTCAGGTGGTGGCACCATATCTATCGAACAATTCCAGAGCGCTTGGAAAAAAAGATATATCGCTATAAGGCCATAGAAATCAACCTTTGTTGGGGTATTACATTTGCATAAACTGCATTGATACAGGTAATATTATAAATATGTATTTACTTCCAACTCTTAATTTCACTATGGCTGTCGGAGGATTGGCCTTGGCAGTAGTAACAGCGATATTTTTTGTTGATTATTTTGTATATAGAGGTAAGTATTTTGGCGAACGGGTGAGGGAGGCGGCTTGGCCGATTATCCTTCTGGTAACTATCGGCACGACTATTATGACGCTCATTTATTCAGAATATTTTAAGTTTGTTCCTTGCTCGCTTTGTTGGCTTCAGCGTATCGCACTTTATCCTCAAGCTCTCATAGTATTATTGGCGTTTAGGATGGGGGACTGGAAAAACTTCCCAGTCTACGGAATCGCTCTTTCTATCTTCGGATTCTTGGTAGCTATTTATCAATACATCTATCAGCTCATTCCTCCTGCTGCTCGAGAAGGATTCGCTCCTTGCCTTATCGACGGAAGCAATGCCGATTGTGCCGTCAAGGTAATCAACGAATTCGGCTTCGTGACCTTTCCACTTCTTTCCGCCATCACTTTTGCCTTTTTGATAATTGTTTATTTGTATATGTTGCGAAGAGGTTAACAAAAGGCGGCTTGGCTGCGCCAAGCCGCCCTTTTTGTTTGTTGTCTTTAGAAGATGAGGTTAAGCACGAAGAGTAGCACCACCGCGCCCATTACCGCCCAAAGGAATCCCCAAAGGGTAGTCGGACGGTCCGCTCCGGGTTCTCCGGGCTTCACGCCAACCTTATCGGCAATAAAACCACCTATAAATGCGCCCACGATACCGACAATCACATTGCCAATAACTCCAAGCTGAGCATCATCACCTACGATAAGCGAAGCCACCCAACCGGCAATTCCTCCAAAGATTATCCATAGAATTATATTCATAAATATTGTTTAAAATTAAATTTTTAATAATTATCCCGCCCATCTTAATCAGCACTATCTACCTCGACTTGACCTTCCAACGTTGATGTTGAGGCTCTTTCTCTCATATCATCAGTGAGACTCTCGCGGTATGATCTCTCGAATTGTTCAAGATTAGTGTTCATCTCAATCATCGCTTGGTCTACCTCTCTTTGAACCACCTCTTCAAAGTCAGCGCCTGTTCGGTTGAAAGCTGTCCAAGCCAACACCAGGGCAATTAAAGCGATAATAAGAGCTAAAACGGCTATGATTTGTGATGTGTTGTTCATAGAGTTTTAAATTAACTGATAACGATAACTTGCGACCTATCAATCAGGATTGCTATACCGCAGGACGGAAAGTTTCAACATCTTCCGCGCCGCACTGTATTAAGACTTCAGCGGGATCGATTTCCTCTTCCGCGTAGATTGCCAAGAGGATATTTCCAGCATTCACTCTATCAACGTAGCGTTGAGCTTTTTCCTCTCCGATACCCAGATTCATCAGGGCTCCGATGAGGCTTCCTGCTGCCGCGCCAGTTAAGGCTCCGGCCGCCGTGGCGCCCAGAGCCCCACTAAGACCAAGAGCGGTGATTATAGGTCCAGCGGCAAAGATAGGACCAATTACTGGAATGACTCCAACAACAGTAGCAATACCAGCCAAGGCTCCAATGGAACCACCAACTACCGCGCCGGATTTGGCACCCTCCACTGGAGTGTCCGAACTCACATCTTCAGTTTCGACTTCTTTTATATCTCCTTTGGTATTGCGATAGACAAAGGAGATATCGTCGTGATCAATGTTGAGTTCATTATGCAATTGGTTGATTGCTTTCTCCGCATCTTCACGAGCAGAGAAAGTACCTAATGTGAGATTTTTCATAAGTGTTATAAACTTAACTACTAACAACTTACAAGACCCAAAAAGAAACAAGTTATTACATGATTCTGCGTTTCACCGGTCAACCCTAAGTTAATTAGCTTTCGTTAAGGCTTCTACGGCCAGCAACCAATCACGAGTTTTTCTTTCATCTTTCAGAATTTTGTCGCAAGCCTTAACAGTTTCTTTATCTCCCAAATCTTTCGCGGCCTCTTTGATAGTTTGGTAGGAGACAACATCAAATCTTCTGGCCACATAAGAACCATACACATCTCTCACGAATCCCACGCCCAACATGCCGACGTTCAAATTTCTGGAGAGAAATTTCGCCTGATTGAATTTACGCTTTCTTATCGGAGACATTTCATTATATTTACGCACGCAACTCTCCATCATGCGCACATGACGCTTTGTTTCTTCTAGGTATTCCCTTATTTCACTTTGTACTCTGGTATCATAGGAAGTCTCTTCAGCTTGTTTTTCCAATATGGTTACGAATCCTGCCTTCACGGCTTGAGCGTCACGGAGCCACGAGGCAAGTTCGTTTTCTTTTTCAACACCCATGATTTACGTTTATTAACTTATAAATACTAAGACACCACTACTTCTTCTTTGGCAATTTCTTCCGCTCTACTTTGGCCATTTCCCGAAGGTTCTTTTTAGACATTGACTTGTACATATCACGCGAAGCACCCTTCAGCTTCTCTGCTTTTGTGTCTCCGCGTTTGGCAGCAAGGGCCGCACCTGCAGCCATCTGCTGGTTCTTTGATATTGCTTTGGGCATACGATTTAACTTAGGTTTGTAATAAGAGCTAATCTCCAATCTCAACATAAATAATGCCTTTTAATATGCTCGTCGATCAAAACCATAAAAATTTTGGTGAAAATCAGCTTCTTTCTTCTCGCCGTATCTCTATATGCCTCGGCGAAATAAATTTATTTTCCCTCAAAATTTTTATGTTTTGCTTCGACGTGAGATTAGAGATTGGCTCTTAGTTACCCTCCGAGACGTCACGGGAGAGAATTTATTGCAAATTTAAGTCCTAAAAATGACCAGGGTACAGATTGCCTCATCATGCAAGTATCTTCCGGCTTCAAGACCGTTATACTGCAGGAATTGATACTAAAAATTTGTTGTAATTCTCATGAAAAAATTAGCTTTAATAGTTGGAGTCGCGGCAGTTGCACTCGCTTCATATTTATTTCTTTTTAGTGACTCCACTGAAGAATACGTCCCAAATATATCCACCTTTATGGGACCTTCCAAAGAGATAATCAAGCACCAACCGCTCGAACTCCAAGAACAAACTGTGACTCTAGGGGGCGACGCCGAGGCAACCTTTCGGATTCCAACCGGATATAGCCTGCAGGTAGCGGCTGAAGATTTGGGTAAAGCTCGCTTTATGGCCTGGTCACCCGACGGTCGACTCTTTGTCCCCGACTTAGTGGACTATCAACTCTCTCACGAAGGGCAACTTTTCATCTTAGAAGATTTCAATGAGGAAACTGGCCGATTTGAAACTAAGCACACCTATCTCTCGGGACTCCGCGGGCCAAACAGCGTGGCTTTCTATACCGACGACGAAGGACAAGAGTGGCTGTATCTAGCTCTCACCGCCCACCTAGTTCGCTACCCATACCAAACAGGAGACACCAGGCCGAGAGGGGAGGGAGAAATAGTAGCTGAGTTCCCAAACGAACAAAGCGAAGGGGAGATGAGTGTTGTTTGGCACATCACTCGCACGATACTTTTCCACAACGACCGCCTATATGTTTCAGTCGG
>JBBDVD010000055.1:12404-15167 GCA_040903565.1 Minisyncoccota bacterium | reverse complement strand
TATGGCTGGCCATATTGCTATGTGGAAGATGGTCAAAATGTAGCTGACAATTCAGAGCAATGGAATGACCCGGTGGACTGCAAGGAAGTGCCCCTGCCAACAGCTACCTTTGAACCGCGTTCCGCTCCTTTGGGTCTCCGATATTTTGATGAGACTTTTCATTCTAGCTTAGCAGACTCTTTCTTGGTCGCTCTACACGGTTCTTTTGACGCATCTGTCGGAGCAGGTTATGAAATCTACCGGGTCACTCGGGAAGGCAAGAAAGAATTATTTATGGACGGATTCCTGCAAAATAGTGAGCGGATAGCCCGACCGGTCGATTTTCTTCGAGTTGGTGACAATTCATACTTCTTCACCGACGACCACGGAGGACGGATCTTCTATCTGAAAGCAGAATAGCAGCCCTATTGACATACCATCTGAGGTGAGTTAATGTAGCGCCGATTTGACGGATCGCCCGTCAAACACAGACGAGGAGTTCTTCGATGAAAAAGACCCGCCCTCTGCACCTGTTGCTGATCTCGACTGTTGCCGGCATCACTGGGGCCGATCAGGCCTCGGCCGACAACGCGGCTTTCGCCGCCCGTCTGGCCACTGAAGGCGCCATCCCAGCTGATCATCTGACCGAGGTCCTCCGGACTATTCAAGGACAGATTCCGAAGGTCGACGGCGATTTCGCTGACATGTGCCACCATCACCTCGGACAGGCTGAGGCCGGCGTGCAGGCGCAGATGAAGGCCTACCAGACCATGTTCGTCGGCGATCTGGATGTCGCTATCGCCGAACATGACGGGGTCGACCCCGTCATCGCCGCCGCCAGTCTCAACGGCCACGACTCGGACCACGCCACCGGCTGATCCGTACCGACTCGCTTCGGCGAGTCAAAACGCCCGCGCCACACTCTGTGGCGCGGGCATATTTTTTATACAAACTAGGACATCGGATGTCCTAGTTGTTACACCAAGAAAAGGGTAGCGACCCCAAGGAAAAACATAAGCCCGAAGACATCAGTCGCAGTGGTTATAACTATACCTGAGGAAGTAGCCGGGTCTTGTCCGTAGTGTTTGAGGATAAGCGGGATGATAGCCCCGAAAAACGAAGCGATGACGAGACTAAAGACGACCGCGACTCCGGCTATGACCGTCACCCATAAATTTAGGCCAAGGAGTAACGCGACAGGGATTAAGACTAAACCGGTAACAAGTCCATTTATTAATCCGGCCAACACTTCACGAATAACCGCTAAGCGACTGGAACGCAAATCTATCTCACCAACTGCAATGCCGCGGATCATCACAGCCAAAGCCTGCGTGGCGGCGTTACCACCCATTCCCGCCACTATCGGCATGAAGATGGCCAGGGCGACAATTTGATCAATCGTACCTTGAAAAAGGGCCACGACTCCTCCAGCCATGAAGCAGGTAGCCAAGTTGACTATTAGCCAACGGTAACGACCTTTCACTTTATTCTTCACGCTATCAAAGGGCCTCTCACTCGCCTCAACTCCGGCGAAACTGTAGAGCGAACTGGCGGGCTGGGCGTCGAGCAGGTCGGCCACGTCGTCGGAGTAGACTATTCCCAGGATGCTGCCATCAATATCGGTGACGACTATTTTTTCGTGTACGGCTGACAGAAACAAAGATAAGACTTTATCTCTCGGTGAATTATAAGCAATGTGGCGGATCGGGCGGACGAAGTTTTTGAGCTTGCTGGTGTTACGCTCGCGTACCAATACTCCCAAAGAAACTTCTCCAAGAAACTCTCCCGCGCTATGAACCAACATGACAGGAATTTTACCCGTTTGTTTTATGTGAGCTTCGATGATGTTAGCAGTGTCTCCAACAGTGGTCGTATCCGGTAAGTAAACGTAGTTGAGGTGTACAAGCGCAAAAGTAGCTTGCGGGTGGAAGGAAAGGAAGTAGTCTATTTTTTCGTAGCGGTCACTCTTCAATCTGGCAAGCAGACGCCCGCGACGTTTTTTGTCGCGCATCTTAGACAAAATGGCATGCACTCGCCCCGGGTCCATATGATCTAAGAGCTCTAAAGCCTCGGTGAAGTTGAGTTCTTTTAAGATTACTTGGCGCAACTGAGCGGACAGCATGTTGAACACGGCACTTTTTTCAGACAATGACAGGGCCCTAAACTCAAACATCCTACTTTCCGGACGATAGGTCACAGAGCGAGCAATAGATTCTAAATCTTTGGTTTCCTTGATGTTGGTTTCATCCATAGTATCCATCTATATTAAAGGGAAAGTAGGAAAAGAAGAAAGGAAAAGTGGTGAAAAAGCGATACTGCCCAATACTTTTCACTTTCTTCATTTACCTTTAAACTAGCCCTATGCCCGAATTACCAGAAGTTGAAACTGTCCGCATACAGCTTTGGCAGCGACTCAAAGGAAAAACTATCGAAGATGTGGAGATATTGCGCCCCAAGTCGGTCCGCGGCGACATACTGTTTACCGAAAAGGTTAAGGGCCTGACTCTGAAAGAAATCGACCGAGTAGGGAAGTTGCTGATATTTTCTTTCAAAGAAAAAGCTGATGTATTCCTGTTAGTCCACCTGAAAATGACGGGGCAATTATTCGTAACCAATAACAAAGGGGAGATAGGTGCCAAAGGCGGACACGAAACTCCGCACGATCACGTTATGCCCAGCAGACATACGCGCGTGGTAATTAAATTTAATAAAGGAACAACTCTTTACTTCAATGATCAACGAGTGTTTGGATATTTGCAGCTTACCGACAGCGCGGGAAGCTTC
>JBBDVD010000055.1:7318-12394 GCA_040903565.1 Minisyncoccota bacterium | reverse complement strand
TTCGCTTCCCGCGCTCGCTTCGGCCCCGAACCTCACGCCGACGATTTTGACTTTCAGTATTTCTGGCGGGGCCTACAGCGAAGTAAGCAAAACATCAAGGCGCGTCTACTCGACCAGACCTTCATCGCCGGTCTTGGCAACATTTACGTCGATGAGTCGCTCTTCCGCGCCGGTATTGCTCCGACGCGCCCCGCGCAGAGCCTCACCCCGACCGAAGCCAAAAAGCTCGCTCGCGAAGCGGGAAAGGTTCTAAAAGAAGCTATCGCCGCCGGTGGCACCACTTTCCAATCATTCAAAGACTCGACTGGAAGGAAAGGCAACTACACCAAAAAACTCAAAGTCTTCGGCCGCCACGGTCAGCCCTGCCCAAAGTGTGGCTACTCCATCCTCAAAATCCGCGTCGCCGGCCGCGGCACCCACTATTGTGAGCAGTGCCAAAAATAGGGCAGAAATTGCAAAGCGATTTCTGCCCTAGACGCTCAACGCTAAACGCTATAAACTATGTAAATGAGAAGTGCATATGCATTACTCGGACTCTCCTTCATCATCGTATTCTTGGCAGCCTATCTGCTAATAGAGCAGGCGGAGGCTCCTGAGGACGTGTCAGAAATGACGCCCGAAGCAGTCAATAACTAATATGCCTATTCTCTATCACAAACCCACTTGCCCGTACTCTCAAGATGTTTTGGAGGAAGCCGGAAAAATTGGCGTCGAACTTAAACTCCTCAATATAAAATCTGATCCCGCTATTGCCGAAGAACTGATCGCCCGCGGTGGCAAGCGCCAGGTACCGTACCTGGTAGATGAGAGTCGCGGAGTTGAGATGTATGAATCCACGGATATTATCGAGCATCTCAAGAAGCACTACGGCAATTAGTAAATAAGAGAAATCATTCTATGGCATTTCCAATCATAAACTTCAAATTCACTAATACCGAAACCGATGAAAAACTTCAGGATCTCGCATCTAGTAAATTTGACGCTTTGCAGAAATTTATCGGCGACGCGCCAGCTATCTGCGAAGTCGAGTTTGAAAAAGTTACTAATCATCGACAACAAGGAAGTATCCACCGAGTCGAAATAAATCTGGAAGTAAATGGCAAACTATATCGAGCGGAGTCGACTAGCGATACTTTCGAAAAAGCTTTAGACGAGGTCAAGGCTGAGGTGGAAGAGAGTCTGCGTCGAGCCCGCGGCAAGGAGGACACGATGCTGAAAAAGGGCGGCCGTAAACTTAAGCAGCTGCTCCGGTGGGGGAGGTAAATTACAGGGTATAGGGAATAGGGTGTAGGTTTTAGGACGCGCTTCGCACGTTAACAGACGGCGCCTTCGGCGCCGTCTGTTTCCATGCCCTAAACGCTAAACGCTCCACCCTCGTGGTACTCCACCTCCTTACCCCCTTCCGGCACGACCCGCTCGACAATGAACTGGCCCTTCTCGAAACGCGCTTTCTTTATCTTCATCCGCTTATCATTCTCAAAAAAGTAAGTTCCCGGCCACTCACTAAAGGCGCGATACTTCCGCCAATTTTCTTCGGCCTTGCCGTCGAGCTTCAGTAGACCATCTTCCTTTTTAAACTTGGGGGCAAAAGTGGCCTCATCGTGTTCTTGCGGTGTAGCCTGAACTTCTCCTGATGAAATTTCGGGCAAAACCGCCAGCAAAAGATTGGCTCCGGCCTCGATAAGTCTCGGTCGCAAGGTCGATGTAGTATCGTCGGGTGAAATTTTTTCTTTGACAATGGCCACAATATCACCAGCGTCGAGCTTATACACCATTCTTTGGATAGTGACACCTGTTTCTGTCTCGCCATTTAAAAGCGCGGTCTCTACCGGAGAAGCGCCGCGATATTTGGGTAGGAGGGAATAGTGAATATTAAAAACCCCTTTTGGAAACGCTCTGATTAACGCTTCTGGCAAGATCTTTCCATAAGCCACCACGATAGCGAAGTCGCAGTCGTACTCTTTGATGGAAGCGATGGCTTCCTCATCCAGCCGCGCGGGCGCTACAACCTGCAAATCATATTCCTCTGCTAGCGCCTTAGTTTCCGAAGGAGTCATTACGAGCCCGCGCCCGCGCGGCGCGTCCGGGCTAGTCACCACCAACTCAGGCTTCCAGCCAGCCTCAATCAATGCTCTAAGAGTATCTCGCGCCACACTGGGTGTTCCAAAGAAAGCGTATTTTGCGGACAGATTTGCATTATCCATAATCTCGAATATTATACTGCGAGACTCCAAACAGCAATGGAAGGGAGTACGGAATGTCTTCACTTCGCTTTACCAAACCAATTCGACTGGAAGGATTGCCTCCGGAGGTGGCTGAAGAATGGGTTGGGCTAGAAGTCGGCCTGGCATCAGCCGCACCAGCCATCTTTGGATATCTGGGACCTGCTCCAGCAAGGATCTGGGACGAAGAGTCTGAATCCTGGGGCGATGACACCTTCTGCGACATGGAAGAAATATCCAACAAGTTGTACGATGCTGGTCTCTGCATCAGCATTGGGAAGTTGATCGAGTGTTGTAAATACAGCGACCCGCCGCGGCCTCATCTGTTGGCTTGGCTTCTGAAGGAGGGGACTATTCAATACTTCATTGTCAACAAAGAGGCAGCCGAGTACTTGCCCTGAGACATCCTGTTGTCTTGCTCGACGCAAAAGAACCCGGCCCACCGACCGGGTTCTTTTTTAATAAACAAATTAATTATTCGCCACCTCTTTAATTGGTACTTTCTCCAACTCTTCCTTCTGCCAAACCTTATCGGCTCGGTCGACGAATAATATGCCGTCGAGATGGTCGCATTCGTGTTGAAATATTTGTGAGAGAAGTCCACCAGCGCCCCGCGAAAATGGTTCGCCGTTCTCATCCAAAGCCTCGATAGTGACGCGAGCGTGCCGACTCACAATCCCATATCTGTCCGGTACCGAAAGGCACCCCTCGCCAGAAAGTAATTTCTTTTTAGAGAACTTCACAATCCGCGGATTGATCGCGACCAAGGTCGGCAAAGCGTCGTCTCTGTCTTTACTCTGATCTTCCACCAAGAAGACCCGTTTCGATATACCTACTTGGGGCGCGGCGATAGCAACGCCAATATATCCATCAGCATTATAGGACCGTAAAGCTGAGTGCATTTTCTTCACTATTTTGGCCAAAGTACCGTCAGCCAATTCCTCCGGAGTTACCTCCTCAGCGATGGCGTGTAAGGCGGGGTGATTTTCAGCTACTAGTTTCATTTTAGGTTATAGGTTTCAGTTTGTAGGTCTTAGGAGAACGCTTCGTGTTCCGGTGGGGGGGGGGGGGGGGGGGGGGGGCGGCCGCCCCCCCCCCCCACTACTATAAACTATAACCTAAAACCTGTAACCTCCGTTTAGACTATTTTGTCGGGATCAATCTCAACCCGCACTGAAGGTGGGAGAATTTTTAGGGCCTCTATCAGTTCTCTATCCGGCCACTTTCCTGTTGGAACTCGACAAAGCCCGTAGCGGATCGTCTTATTAGTAGTGGACTCTGGTCCGCTATAGAAGGAGAAATCGAAAGGTGCCAGCTTTTTAACCACACCCTCTTCCAAAACTCTCACTGATTCTAACGGACCAACCATGGTCAGGTGGATAAGATTGTAAAATGGGGGGTAGCGCAGATCTTCCCGCAACTTAAGCTCTTCGTTGAAAAAACGTTCGGTGGAACCGCTACTGGCCAAAGTCAGTAATTCATCCGGCTCTGTCCTGGTCTGCACAAATAGTCTATCCAGAGTAATTTCTCGCAGCTTCATCAAAAGATAGAAACAAGCTTTATCGACTCGCCAAGTCGGCGCAGAACGCACAGCATCGAGAGAAACGACGGCCGAAATGGTCACCGGTTTTTCTAAGTACGGCAAAGCCATAGCGGTACCAATTAAGATCCCTCCTTTACTGTCGTAGAAATCACCAACGATAGAATGGGCTTTGATTCTGGTTGAGGCAGTAATATGGTCAAAGAGAAACAATTTGTCTTCAGGAAAATGTTTCTTAAGCTCGTCGTGAATATGCTGAATACCTATGCCACGCTCTCTGAGCTTCCAAGAACCACACTCCGGGCAAATGTCAGCGGCGCGCACTCGACGCCCGCTCGTCGGGGAGAGAAACCACCTCCGCTCCTCACCGTTTTTCATCGTTCTAAAAAGTGAGTACGGTGCGCCCGAATCAGGACAACGAAAGATGTGGCCACAGTCGCCGCAGGCGACCACCGGAGAGATACCCCGCCTGGCAGAGTATAAAAATACATTTTTCTTTTCTTTGACTGTGGTGGCAATGACTTCCAAAAGCTCGTCGCTAAAAAGTTGAAAGGGTATATCAGAAGAAGTCCTGTCTTTTTGCTCCACCACTACCAACTGACTGGAAAGATTTATCCTATGAGGTTCTTCGTCTTCAGTCAGATAGACATCTTGACGACGAAGAAGTTCATCTTTTGCACTATGTACCAAGTCGCCCAGCAAAACCCTTCGTCCCGACAAGCGACTATGTAGAAGTATGACGTCTTTAAGGCTCAAGTATGGGCGGCTACGAGCTTTGAAATGACTACTGCCGGATTCGTCAATAATAACGTCAGTAATGTCCGGTCTGTCTATCAAGGCTCGAGAGGGAGTGGTAATGATAACCTTAGCCACCGAAAGGTCCGCCGCTTCTCCATAGGCTTTCTTCAACGCCCGTTTAGGAAGTGCGCTCGAGAGCACCACCGAGCGATCAGCAATACCTGTCAATAACTTTTCAGAAGCTTGAATGACTCCTTCGTTGGTAGGAGAGACAAAGACCACCGAACCTCTATGTGCAAAAGCTTCCCGAATGCGACGCTTGTAGGTGAGGTAGCGGTCTTCTTTAGAAGCCGTTAGTACCGAAACAGAAAACTCACTCTTAGAATCATGATTGTCGGCAAATGTAGCCGGGAATACATCGCCATTTTGTATCTCAGGCGGGAGTAGGGAAAAGAGAATCGCGCCGAAGGAAGCGGGAACGCTTTCCGACAAAGCTTCGGCTGTTTTTATAATAGAGTAGGGGAGAGCGCGCGATTCAGTCTGGGGGGGGGGGGCATAAAAAAAAAAAAAATAGAC
>JBBDVD010000055.1:7051-7308 GCA_040903565.1 Minisyncoccota bacterium | reverse complement strand
TTTCAAAGAAAAGGTTGCCGCCCTGACCGCCGCCTTGGCCGCCGAAAGAGGCTTGCTGCCAACCACAATCCCTTTACTCTCTCTGTTTCTAACCGGGATAGTTAAGAAAGTTCCCATTGGATAGTCGACAGAACTGTAGTATGACAAATTCTCAAGAGTGACACCTTTGATTAATGGAGAGACTTCAATGATGAACATAAATCTAGCGTATAGCGTTTAGGAGTTAGCGTCTAGTGGATACGGGGGCGGGGGGGGGG
>JBBDVD010000055.1:2016-7041 GCA_040903565.1 Minisyncoccota bacterium | reverse complement strand
CGAGGCGAAGCCTCGCCACTTTGAACACTAATTACTCAACACTAACCGCTCAACGCTAATCCTAAAACTCCTCAAGATAACTTATTTTTGCTCCCACTGAGGAGAGACGCTCTACTAACTTTTCATAGCCGCGGTTGATGGAATAGATATTACGCAGGACCGAACGACCGGAGGCTCCCAGCATAGCAATTAGCAAAATGGTGGCCGGGCGGAGGGCTGGCGGGCAGATGAGCTCGGCCGGTCTTAGCTTCGATTTGCCGGTGACATAAATTCGGTGAGGGTCGGCCAAGACCGTGTCGGCGCCCAACTTATCGAGCTCAGTAAAGTAGAGCGCGCGTTTTTCATACATCCAATCGTGGATGAGAGTCTGTCCTTCAGCTTGAGTGGCGATAACTGCAAAGAAGGGAAGATTGTCGGCATTGAGTCCAGGGTAGGGACGGGAGTGGATTTTTTCTAAGGAAGCGACCAGCTTGGAACGTTTGGTCTTAATGTCAACCAGTTTGGTCTTTTGGTTGTGCGACAAATACGGCTTGCTCTTTTCATAGCGAAAGCCCATTTTTTCGAGCACCAAAAGTTCCAATTCCAAAAACTCTATCGGACAACGGGTTATAGAAAGCTCTGAGTTAGTGACAATCGCCGCCGCTAGGAAGAACATGGAGTCGGTCGGATCTTCAGAAAGGGTGTACTCGATGTCAGAATTTATTTCTTCTACTCCATGCACCTTCATAGTGGTAGTGCCGACTCCTTCAATAGTTACTCCACAAACCTCAAGGAAAGCACAGACTTCTTGCACCATGTAGTTGGCGCTGGCGTACTTGATGATGGTAGTGCCGGAGGAAAGGGCGGCGGCAAAAAGAGCGTTTTCGGTCACTGTATCGCCCGACTCAAAGAGCACCACTTCTCGCTCTCTTCGTTTAGCCGGAGAACTCGATACCTCAAAAGAAGTGTCGGTGGTTTTGATATCAACGCCAAAGTGTTCAAGCGCGAAGAAGTGCGGACGGACCGTGCGACTGCCAAGCTTGCATCCACCTGACTGCGGCAGACTGAAGCTCGGAAGCAAATGCATTAAAGGACCGATAAACATGATGATGCTGCGAGTTTTGGCAGCGGCCTCTTGGTCGATTTTTTCCAGTGAGAATTTTTTGGGTGGCGTGATAATGACGTCACTACCTTGCCAGACAACATTCACTCCGATTGATTCGAGCACCTCGATGATGCGATGGACTTCTTCAATGCGCGGCATCCGGCGAAGGGTGGTTCGTCCACGGTTTAGGAGGGAAGCACAAAGCAGTCCGACCGCGCCGTTCTTGGATGTATTCGTTTCTATCGTACCCTTGAGTTCTTGCCCTCCCTCAATCTCCACATTCAAACTGCCGGGTGAAGTGAGTAAATTTCTACCTAATGCCTTACCAAGTTTTTTTAAAGTATCGGTGCTGACATTTTGTTTGCCGCTTTCGATGCGCGCGACAGCGCTTTGGGTGGTCCTCAATTTTCGAGCCAAGTCTGACTGAGTCATCCCGGAAGCTTCTCGCAAATCCGCCACCTTTTTTCCAATATTATTCATGCGCGGATTATTATAGCATATACGCTATATCTGACGTTGTAGGCAAAATTTGTTATCATGGGCATATCTTATGTTTGCGCGCCTTACGCCCAAGATAGGTATCGACCTTGGTACCACCAGCATATTGGTTTTTATTCCCGGGAAAGGCGTCGTCTTGAACGAACCTTCCGTGGTGGCTGTTTCTGATGACAATAAAGTCTTGGCGGTTGGTACCGCTGCCAAAGAAATGATCGGACGCACTCCCGACTCCATCCGCGCTTATCGTCCACTCCGTGACGGAGTTATCGCCGACTATCGCGTCACTGAGATAATGCTCGGACACTTCATCAGGCAGGCTCTCGGCAAATGGAGCTTCTTGCGCCCGGAAGTTTTAATATCAGTACCGGCCGGAGTATCTTCGACTGAAAAACGCGCGGTGGTAGAGGCGGCCATTAAGGCTGGAGCAAAAAATGCCTACGTCGTTAAAGAGCCGATTCTCTCCGCCATTGGTGCCGGGGTACCCATATATGAACCGCAAGGAAACATGATAGTTGACTGCGGCGGTGGGACGATCGACGTAGCTGTCATTTCTCTTGGTGGTATTGTGGCTTCCAACTCAGTCAAGTGTGCCGGCAACCGCATCGACGCGGCCATCATCGACCACATTAAAAAAACTCGCAACCTCTCTATCGGAGAAAAAACCGCCGAAGACGTGAAAATAAAAATTGGCTCGGCGTTGCCATTACAAGAAGAACTAACCATGGACGTGAAGGGAATAGACGCTCTAACTGGCTTGCCAAGAGTAACCGAAATAAGTACCAACGAAATAGTGCAAGCAATCGGAAAAGAGTTGCGTGAAATGATTAAGGCTATAAAAGATGTCTTTCAAGACACTCCTCCCGAGCTGGCCTCCGACATTATGGATACTGGCATCATTATGACCGGCGGTACTTCACAGCTGCGAAATTTTCCGGAACTCATTCGCCGCCGCACGGGTGTGAACGCCAAGCTGGCCGACCAAGCTCTCTTCTGCGTTGCTAAAGGCACCGGCATCGCGCTCGAACACCTCGACACCTACAAACGCGCCGTCATCGCAAAAAGATAGGTTATAGGTTGGAGGGAATAGTAACGGACGGCGCCGAAGGCGCCGTCCGTAAAAAACGCGCGAAGCGCGTGCTAGAACCTAAAACCTATAACCTCCAACCTGACCACTTGTGTATAACGCAACACAAAAATTATACGGTTGCAATGCTACAATGATGTGAAGTTATGAGTGGTGTAGCACCTCAAGATATTTTTGATTCTGAAGAGAGCGTTCTTAAGGCGCTGTCGGTGATTCGTAATTCAATCCTCGCTCCCGAAGAAAAATCACACTTGCGTGATTTATTTTTGGATTACGCTGGCGAAGTAAGCGAAGATAGGCGCGCCTCTCTCCGCGAAGAAATTTTAAATAAACTAAGACCGCACAGCGCCGCCTTACCAACCCTTTCGATAGCAAGGGACACCGGTTTGTCAAAGCCGGAGAAATCTTCTACCACTAACAAATCGGAAAAGGTGCCTCCGACGTCGTCGACTTTGGGAACCCAAAGACCCATTCCGTCTTTCAAAGCAAATGTTAGCGAGAAGGTAGCTTCCAACCCTCCAGAAGCAACCGCCGCTTTGGAACCCCGAACAGAACCAACCCCCATGTCTAAAGAGCCGAAGGTAACAGAATCTCCGCGGGAGGTAGCAGAAACTCCGATGACCGCGCCCTTAGATTTGCGGGCCATGATAGACTCCATAAAACACGACATTAACGGTAAGGTTGGCAATCCCGTTAATCTCATTAATGCTGACGAAAAAATCGGTCGCGAGTATATGTCGGCTTTGCTCGACGCTATGAAAAGTACTAGTGGAGGAGGAGGCGCAGCTCCTGCGGCCGCCAGATTGGAGAAGGCCTACAAAGCGGCCTTGGTCTTAATAGAAAAAATGCCTACCAGTGACATTCCGGCGGTGGCAGAGTCGGCCTCCGAACCTAAGCTGGAGACACCAAAAATAGAAAAAGTAGAAGAAACACCGGAACCTCCGACTCCAAGCGTAGAGCCTCTGCCCGAACCTACTCCTTCTTCGACCGAGGCTAATACTCCTAAAGAGGAGCTGCCAATAATTGAACCTCAAGCAGAATCATCTAAAAGCCATGGTCTTTATCATCAACCAATAGATGAGACTGACGAAATACTAAAGTCAGAAGAACTGATTGAAAAGAAAGAGGAACCTAAACCTGAAGAGGAAACCAAAAAAACTGAAGTTTTTAAATCTACCGAACGCCACTTAAAAATAGGTGTACCTAAGATTACCGCCACCAAAAAATCAGAACCTCTTCATCCTCTTAAAGACGAAATGACTCTACCGGAACAGATGGCAAAAATAAAGGCCGAGGCTGTCAAGCGCGAAGAGGAAAACCGTAAGCCGATCACTGATTTAAACTCGCCTCAAGTACAGGGAGGACTCGAGCAACTCCTCTCTGAATGGAAACTGTTCAGTTCCAGCGGTTTCCTCGGCACAGGACCGAAAGGGATAAATCATCCTCTTTATAAACAATTGTCCGGTTTGCCAATGGCCGCGGTGGTCGCTGGTCGCTTTGAAGGTGTTACTCCCCCAATAAGACAAAGTATTACCGATTACATGAACGGTTGGCGCTACGAACAGGGTGTTGTGCATGAAATGGGTGAGACTTTTGAGAACTACCTTCGCCGCGTAATCAAGCAAATTCTTACTCGTCAGCGGCTTTCTCCTTCTTCGTGATAAAATGGGCAAATGGAAACTCATGCCCATCTTTTAATTGCGCCGTCGATAGAATCCTCCGACCTAGCAGCGAATCTAAAGAACGAAAGTGTTGATACCTCGCACTTGGTAAGATCTTCGTTCGGCATTGAAGATGCTCGCGAATTAATACAAAAGAGCATGAGTCGCGGGTGGGAGAAAAATAGACGCTTTGTTATCTTCACCGAAAACATCACCGACGAGGCTCAGAATGCTCTACTGAAACTTTTTGAAGAACCACCGGAAAATACTATCTTTTATCTGATAATTCCAAACTCCTCTATCCTTCTACCAACTCTCCGCTCGCGTCTCATAGCAAGCGAAGGGCAAAAGGAGGCGGGGGGAACACCGGAGGCAACGGAATTTATCAAGATGCCTTACGGCGAAAGGCTCGACCTGATAGCTAAATTAGCCAAGAAAGATCCGGACACCCTGAAGCGATTAGTTCTAGAACTCGGCAAATTAAATACCGCCAACCAAAATGTAAAGAGGTCGCTCCTGCTCGCCACCAAGTACATAAGCAACCGAGGAGCTTCCAAAAAGATGCTGGCTGAGGAACTGGCGTTGGCGCTGCCAGGTTGCTGGGTTGCTGGGTTACAAGGTTTCACCACAAGAGTACTTCCGAAAATATAGTCGTATGAGTACTCCTTATTTTCTAGGTTGCTAAGTAGGGACGACCA
>JBBDVD010000055.1:0-2006 GCA_040903565.1 Minisyncoccota bacterium | reverse complement strand
ACCAGAGCTTCGCTCTGGTCGTCAACTTAGCAACTTAGCAACTTTGTAACCCATCTACTACTTATGCTATTATCGGGAAAATACTTTTAAATTTATGGATGATTTTCAAAAAAAATTAGATGGCGCAGCGGAGTGGCTTCGCAATGAATACGTGGCCGTTCGCACCGGCCAAGCCAACCCTAGCCTGCTAGACAATATTAAAGTGGATAGCTACGGAACAAAAGTAGCCATTAACCAAGTTGGTTCCGTCGGAATTGAAGATGCTCGCACTTTGCGCATCTCTCCATGGGACAGCGACTCCATAGCCGCGATTGAACGGGCGCTTATTGATGCCGACTTAGGCATAGGGGTAGTAACTGACTCTCAGGGTTTGCGCGTTAGCTTTCCAGAGCTGACTGGCGAACGTCGCGAGCAACTTCTTCGCCTCGCCAAACAAAAGATGGAGGATGCTCGAGTGCGAGTGCGCGGCGCTCGAGACGAACGAATGAAGAATATAGACGCGAGAAATAAGGCCAAAGAGCTGGGCGATGATGAAGCTCGACGCGAAAAGGAACAGGTACAAAAACAAACCGACGAAATCAACAAAAAGCTGGAAAATTTATATCAACAAAAAGAAAAAGAGATTGACCAGTAGTTTAAAAATTAAATCTCAAAAGTAAAAATGACAAATGAAAATTCAAAATTTTATACCCATCTTTCAGATGTGTATAAAGGTAGTATAAGCAAAACACAACAAGACGAGTCTTGTTTATAGACGATTGAGTCAAATTTATATGTGTATATACGAAACTCGTAAACGTCACATTTTGAGATTTAATTTTTGATTTTTGATTTTACATTATGACTATTATTTTATTTATTGCCGTACTGGTTTTCCTTATCTGGGTGCATGAACTCGGACATTTTCTGGCAGCTAAGTGGGCCCGGATGCGGGTGGATGAATTTGCCATCGGCTTTCCACCAAGAATTTTTGCCGTTAAAAAAGGCGAGACTGAATATTCTCTAAACCTACTACCAATCGGAGGTTACGTGAGAATATTTGGCGAAAACGGTAGTGAGGAAACTTCAGAAGGAGATAGGTCGCGCGCCTTCGGGCTTAGACCTCGTCACCTGCAAGCCATCGTCTTGGTGGCCGGAGTCGCTATGAACATTTTAGCCGCCTGGCTCATCTTCTTCGCGGTGGCCATGATAGGGTCTCCAGCCATAGTCGAAGAGTTTGAAGCTAGCGATAAATCATCCTTGACGGTAGTAGCTATCATGTCAGATTCTCCATCTGACGAAGCTGAGGTACCTTTGGGCGCGGTTATAAAAAACGTCAGAAGTGGTGATCAAGCAATTGAATCTCTAACCCCCTCATCCGTCTCTAACTTCGTGACCGAAAACTCTGAAAGTGAAATACAAATAGACTATACCCACAAAGGCAACGATGCTTCAATTACTCTCACTCCACAACGAGGACTCATAGAAAACGAACCAGAAAGGGCAGTCATTGGTCTTTCCTCAGCTTTAGTGGAAACGGTGCGTCAGAATCCTTTGGAGGCTTTAGTTGGCGCGACTGTACGCACCTACGAATCCCTGATCGCAATCACCATCGGCATCACGACATTCTTGGCCTCGGCCGTCACTCTTTCAGCTGACGTATCTCAAGTGACTGGACCGATCGGCATTGCGGGGATGGTGGGCGACGCGGCTGAATTCGGCATAGTTTCACTTCTTATCTTCACTGCTTTTATCTCACTTAATTTGGCAGTCATTAACCTTCTTCCGATTCCAGCTCTCGACGGCGGACGCCTCGTCTTTGTCGCTATCGAGGCTATCACCCGTCGTTCGATAGGGGACAAATGGGTAGGGCGAGTCAACTTGGTTGGTTTCGTATTCCTTATCCTCCTTATGATAGCCGTCACCTACAACGACATCTTGCGCCTTTTTTAGGCGGTGTTAAATTTAGCATATGCGACAATCAAAACTTTTTACCAAGACTAGAAAAGAGGCGCCGGCCGACGAGA
>JBBDVD010000054.1:23386-23887 GCA_040903565.1 Minisyncoccota bacterium | reverse complement strand
TCGATTCCCGTCCTGGCCTCAAAAACAAGGAGCCCGACACGTGAGTGTCGGGCGACTATGTTTTAAGAGACAGGACGGGAATCGAACCGAAGCGTCAGGGGTCCCCTATGGGGCTGACGCGAGCGGGGGTCGAGGCTATGAGATAGAATTGGAGGCGGAGCCGAACAATTATATCCATAGCGGTGACCGATTCCCGTCCTGGCCTCAAGTGTAGCGAAGCGGAACGTAGAGGACAGGAAGAAATAGTGCCTACGCACTATTTCGTCGGGTGAGTGGCGAATACTTGGAGCCACGCAAGACCTTTTGAGGTATTTTGGAGCTTCTGCGAACAAAATAACCAAAAGGTGTACAGATTCTGTAAGAATTTGAAGCGAGGATCGCGACGAGTGAAAGTCAATGGAGCGAGGTATTTTGGAATACAATGTATTCCAAAATACCCGCGAGAGTGACCAATTCCCATACCAACCTCGGGAATAGTAAAAGCGGCGCCGTAGGCGCCGC
>JBBDVD010000054.1:15336-23376 GCA_040903565.1 Minisyncoccota bacterium | reverse complement strand
CCCCCCCGCTTTTCTACTTCTCAACCTCGCTATCGTTTCCATGTTGTCTATCCCGCTCTTCGCCGTCGATGGAAAATTCCAGGTGAGGTATATTGCGCAAGCGACCCTTCTTTTTGATAAAATGACGTATTTCTCCAGCAAAACGTTTCAAAAATATTAGTGCATCTTGTTCTCTATCTTCAGGAATAGTAGTAAAGAAAACGGTGGCCTTACGAGTCTTCTCGTCAGTTGTGACACGAGTAATAGTGATGAGTGGATTAGGGTTGGCTTCAGTTAGAATAAAAGCCGCAATAAGTTCTTGCATCAGTCCTTCCATTTTTTGCTGACGTTCAGACATTGTTAGGTGATGACTATATCAAAAGCTTCTACGTGGTCACCGGCGCTGATATCAGTTCTAGTGTCGAGCTGCACGCCGAATTCTCCTTCCTTAACTTCCTTCGCATCAGACTTAGCCTGTTGAATATTCTTTATCTCTCCGCTTCCTATCTCTACGTCCCGTCTTAATATACGAACAGTTTGTCCAAGCTTAATAGATCCTTCCTCGACTCTTCCTCCTAAAACGTGAGTGTGTTTTTGTACGCTAAAGTGTCGAATTATTTTGGCTCTACCGGTGATGACCTTGTCTTCACGCTTCGGGGTACGGTTCTTCAGAGCAGTGTTTAACCACTCAGACAATTCGTAGATTATTTTGAAAGTATCAATCTCAACTCCTAGTCGTTCTGCCAAATCCTGTGCTGGTCGTTCAACTTTTACGTTGAAGCCAACGATGATGGCGTTTTTGGTAGCGCTCACGTTTTGGACATCGCTAACGTTAATGTCACCTACCTGAGTGCCGATAACCTTTACTGATATGCGGTCAGATTCAAATTTGGCCAACTCATGCAAGATGGCGTCGATGGTACCGCTCACATCCACCTTTATCAAAAGAGGAATGGTTGGTAGGTCAGACCTGTTGGCTATGACAGAAGCTTTGTTCGCCCCGGGCTTTAAAATAGCCACTTCTGCTTCCTTCTTGGAAGCGACGGTGTAGAAAAGATCTCCCACTTTTGGAGTCTCGTTCCAGCCAGTAATACCCACCGGGGTCGAAAGCGAAGCCTCCTTGATAGGGCGACCAGAAAAATCCTCCATGATGCGTACCGGGGAGTAGGCGCGACCAGACACGACGAATTGGCCACTTTTAAGGGTGCCGTTTTTTATTATCAAAGTAGCGGTGTTACCGCGTTGTTTGTCGAGTCGAGCTTCGATCACCTTTCCTTCGGCTCCGAGACTGGTGTCACCTTCGAGGCCAGCCAGATCGGTAGTTAGAACAACGAGATCTAATAGGTCGTCAATTCCTTGACCTTCTTTGGCAGAGATAGCTACCCAAGGAATGTCTCCACCCATACCTTCTATATATATGCCACTTTCGATCAGGGAGGACTGAGTCTTAACCAAATCCGCTCCTGGCTTATCAATCTTGTTGATGGCTACTACATAAGGGATTTCTGCCGCCTTAATACTCTCTAGAGCCTCCATAGTTTGTGGTTTAACCCCATCCTCAGCTGAGACCACCAAAATGGCTACGTCAGCCACATCAGCCCCTCTAAGGCGCATCTTTTGGAAGGCCTCATGTCCAGGGGTGTCTAGGAAGGTAATATTTTCAGTCGCTCCGTCTCGGGTGGTATGGGTAGCGACATAGGCGGAAAGGTGTTGAGTGATACCTCCGGCCTCACCTTCAACCACATTGGCCTTACGAATAAAGTCCAGCAAAGTGGATTTTCCGTGGTCGATATGACCCATGACCACCACGACCGGTGGCCTCTTTACTACGTTTGGTTCCGCAGAGACTTTTGACATAGGCGTAACCTTATCATAAAGTTTGACTAATTTCTAATATATGAACTTATTTAAAAAGAAGAGAATTTACCTAGACTATGCCGCAGCGACTTCAGTACGCAAGGAAGTGGTGAAAGCCATGCGGCCGTATTGGAATGAGGTGTACGCCAATCCAAGCGCTATCCATGCCGAAGGTGTTCGAGCGCGTGGGGCAATCGAGTCAGCCCGTGAGACAATCGCTAGGGTCCTACGCGTTACACCAAACGACATTCTTTTTACTTCCGGCGGAACAGAATCTAACAATATAGCTCTGCGCGGCAGTGTTTTAGCTATGCGTAATTCCGGCCTAAAGCCGGAAGAGATAGAAATAATCTCAACAGAGGTTGAGCACCCATCAATTTTAAAAACTTTGGAACATCTGAAAAAAGAAGGTTGTGTCATTACCTACGCTCCTGTCGATCAAGATGGATTAATAAAAGCAGAAGAGCTATCTAAGTTGCTTTCGCCCCGTACTCGAATAGTCTCCGTCGCGTATGCTAATAGCGAAACAGGTGTAGTGCAGGATATCGCTAAACTTAGCCGAAGGATAAAAGTCTTCGAACGTGAAAATGGGATTGAAGTCTACTTCCACACTGACGCTAGCCAGGCGCCGCTTTGGCTCCCGTGCGCCCTTGATGCCTTAGGAGTGGACATGATGACTCTTGACGCGGGGAAGTGTGCTGGGCCGAAAGGGGTGGGAGTATTGGTGGTGAGGCCGCGAGCCAAGCACGCCGCCCCCCCCCCCCCCCCCGCTACCTTCGGCGGTTCGCAAGAAAGTGGACTTCGCCCTGGAACCGAACCCACACCTTTAGTAGTCGGAGCAGCGGTAGCACTTGATTTAGCCCAAAAAGAATCCGGGACCCTAAGCGGTCGCGTGGCAACGCTCCGCGACCGCTGGCTGGAAGACCTGCTATCAATAGATGGAGTTTTGTTAAACGGCTCCCTAGAACATCGCCTTCCCAATAACGTCAATATTTCCATTCCCGGTTTCGATAGTGAATTTGCGGTCATAGTTCTGGACCATACTGGCGTGGCGGCCAGTACCAAGAGTGCTTGCGCCGGCGCGGGCAGTGGCCGTTCTCAAGTAGTGTTTTCGATGACCAAGGATGAGGCCAGGGCCGCTGCAACTATTCGTTTTTCTCTCAGTCCGGCGACTACCTATCTTGAATTAAAGAAAGTCACTCAAATCCTACGAAAACATCTGGAGAAAATGCGAACAGCCACATCCTTTGACCATAAATAGATTTTGTTGCAATATGTAGATATAGGTCATATTTTACTGGCAGAACCGTCTTTGTTGTTATGAGAGCGTTGACCTTGATGGTTTAATTTATTTTTATTGTGCCAAATTTTCACAACTTCACGACCCGCGCCAAGGAGGCTATTCGTAAAGCACACGAATTAGCGATTGAGCGCGGCCAAACACACGTAAGCCCAGTACATCTACTGACGGCTTTAACTATGCAAGACGAGAGCACGGTGATACTCCTGCTCGACCGGCTTGATATTGACATCATCAATTTCACCGACCTTTTGATAGAGGCTTTGGAAGGGTCTTCTATGGATAGCTCTATCGCTTCGTCCTACCAACTTTATTTAACTCCAGAAATGGCGCGGGCTCTTGAGCATGCTACCAAAGTCGCTGAACAGCTGGGCGACAGTTATGTCGGTCCTGAGCATCTTTTCTTGGCTGCTTTAGAATACCCGGGGCCAGCCATCGAGGTTTTGCAGCGCGTGCGCTTGGATAAAAATCGAGCCTTGGAGGTGATTGGAGAAGTGCGAGACAATATGGTTAGTGAGGCCGATCAGCCAAAAAAATTCCGCGCTCTTTCTCGTTATACTCGCAACCTCACCAAACTGGCTGAAGAAAACAAACTCGATCCGGTTATTGGACGCGATGTCGAGGTGCAGCGGGTGATTCAAATACTTTCTCGCCGTACCAAAAACAATCCTGTTCTCATTGGCGAGGCCGGTGTAGGTAAGACCGCTATCGCTGAAGGGCTGGCGCAAATAATAGCGCAAGGAAGCGTGCCAGAATCTATTCGCGACAAGGAGATAATGTCGCTTGATATCGGACTCTTGGTGGCGGGGACAAAATTCCGTGGCGAATTCGAAGAGCGCCTAAAAGCAATGATGAAAGAAATAGAGCAATCCGAAGGAAGGATAATTCTATTCATCGATGAGCTACACACGATAGTTGGCGCTGGCGCGGCCGAGGGTTCAATGGACGCTAGTAATATGTTAAAGCCGGCTTTGGCTCGCGGAGAGGTACGAGTGATTGGCGCTACTACTCTTAAAGAGTATCAAAAATATATCGAGCGTGACCCAGCTTTGACTCGTCGCTTCCAGCCGGTTTATGTAAACGAACCTTCTCCGGAAGATGCTATCGCTATCTTGCGCGGTATTACCGAGAAGTACGAACTCTTCCATGGCGTGCGCATTACCGACGACGCTATTTTGGCGGCCGTCAATCTTTCTTCTCGCTACATTACCGACAGGTTCTTGCCTGACAAAGCCGTCGACCTTATCGATGAAGCCGCCTCTTCCCTCCGTATTTCTCTCGAGAATAAGCCGGAAGAATTGGAGATAACCGATAGGCAAGTGCGGCGGCTGGAAATCGAACGTGAGGCTCTGTGGCGCGAAGTGGAGCTCCATAAAGACACCACTCGCATTCAAGAGAGAGTAAAAGATATCGAATCAGAAATCGCTGAGCTTCGCGAGAAGACTAAGGCTCTGCAGACAAAGTGGACCAATGAAAAGGAAGCCCTGACTGACATTGGTAACCTCAAAAAAGAATTGGAAACAAGTCGGCTGGAAGCGGATGCCTCTGAAGCCGGAGCTGACCTTACTCGCGCGGCTGAGATTCGTTACAGCACCATTCCAAATCTCGAGAAACAGCTGACAGAAAAATCGGAGAGATTGCGGAAACTGCAAAGAAATCGTCGCTTGCTTAGAGAAGAGGTAACCGAAGAGGATATTGCCAGCGTTGTTTCAAAATGGACCGGTATACCGGTATCGCGCATGCTGGAGGCCGAGGCCGAGAAACTCTATCGCATGGAAGAGGAGCTTAAGAAGAAGGTGGTAGGGCAAGATCACGCGGTTGAGCTTATTGCCAATGCTGTAAAGCGCTCGCGTGCCGGGATCGCCGACCCAGAGCGTCCGATAGGTTCATTCCTATTCCTTGGCCCTACGGGTGTTGGTAAGACTGAATTGTCGCGCGCTTTGGCAGAGTTTATGTTTGATGATTCTGATTCTTTGATCCGCGTCGACATGAGTGAATTTATGGAAAGGCATTCGGTGTCAAAAATAATAGGTTCTCCTCCGGGTTATGTTGGTCATGAAGAAGGAGGTTCCTTTACCGAGCGGGTGCGCCATCGACCTTACGCTGTTGTTTTGCTCGACGAGATAGAAAAGGCTCATCCAGAGGTGTTCAATATTTTGCTTCAGGTTTTGGACTCCGGCCACTTAACCGATGCTAAAGGCAGGAAGATAAACTTCAAGAACACCATCATCATTATGACCTCAAATATCGGAGCTGAGCATATCGATAAGATGTCCAACTTCGGTTTCCAAAAAAATCACGACGTTGATACTCAGTACGGTCACGCTAAAGACAAGGTGATGGAAAGTCTAAAGAACTTCTTCCGTCCGGAGTTTCTCAATCGTCTTGATGAGGTTATCGTCTTCGACATTCTTTCGCCGGCAGTGATTTCTGAGATAGTGAAGATGCAGGTGGAGGAAGTTTCCAAGCGTCTGCGTGGTAAAGACATTACTCTGACTGTCGACGATGAGGTGCTTGAATATTTGGCCAAAGTGGGCTACGACCCTAAGTTTGGCGCCCGCCCACTTCGTCGCGTTATTCAATCAAAGATACTTACTCCGGTAGCTAACATGATGGTGGGGCAGGGCATGTTGAAAGGAGGAAGTGTGTCTGTCACGATGAAAAACGGTGAGCTCAAGTTTGACGTCAGAAAAAAGAGTCGCCGCACCCCGTCGCCCGTGAAGTTATCTAGTGAGATGAAGACCAGGTAAGTGAAAACCAAAGGAGCGGCGCCGACCATGCCTACCGGCAGGCAGGAGGCGCCTCTTTTGGTTTATTTGTGCGGCCGGGTTTGAGGCGGTTAGACAACTTTGTGTAGTGTAAAAAGAAAAGGTCACCACATCGTGATGACCTCCTGGGTAGGGATGTGGTGCCTGGGTACTGATCTTATTCTGCTATTTGTTTGGCCTGCCTCCATGAGACAAGGTTCGTGCGAACCCGTCTGAGTTTGCAGTAAATCCCTTGCACTCAGTACCGTTGAGTCGGGGGTCAGGGATAAGTTCGACGCAACGCCACACATTCAGACTTGTCGTGAAATGTGAGCCGCTAAACGACAGCCCTCCCGAAATTTTGAAAAAATCAGTTGTTCGACTGACGAGACTTGTGATCGAACCGACCACGACTACGACCAGTACGATGTACCCGATTACCTTCGCAAAGGTTGAGAGTCCACCTTTTAACGTTTCCACTTTCTTTCCTCCTGTACAGAATTATCAAAACAATACACTAGTTCTAGTGTATTGTCAAGGTTGTGCGCGACTTAATTTCTAAGGAGTGAAGCGACTATAGAAATGGAAGTACTCCTGTGGTGCCAGGAAGGAGTTTCTCCCATTACATGGGCAGTACACCTTGTGGAGGTTTTGTGTGTGCTACTTAAGAGCAATCTAAATAGATATGTGTACAAGTATATTTGACTATAATAGTTAAAATCGTAAAATTAGTGTGATGATTAGAAAATCACTAATTCCTAAGTCTGAATGGAATAGAGCTATTACGTTATATCAATCTGGACTCTCAATGAACTCAGTGGCCAAAGAGTTAGGCGTAACACTAAACGCTGTGACTTACGTTCTGAGAAAAATGGATGTACCGAGACGTAATAAAGCTGAATCAAACAGATTGGCTTTTAAAGCAAGGGAACCATCCTTTACTATTAATAAAGCTGCTGACCTTGCTGCGAGAGAGTTGGAAATTTTAGGAACGACTCTTTATTGGGGAGAGGGATATAAAACAGAAAAATCATCTGGTATTGATTTTGCTAACAGTGATCCCGACATGATAGTTGTTTTTCTAAATTTTTTACGTAGTCGCTATAACTTGGATGAAAAACGGCTCAAGATTTTACTATACTGTTATGAAGACCAAGACGTATCCGACTTAATAAAATTTTGGGGTAAATTACTTAATGTTAATAAAGCAAATTTTACCAAACCATATATTAGAAAGGATTTTAGGTCAGACGGGCGTAAAATGAAATATGGCCTGGTGCATATTAGGTACAGTGATAAGAAAATGTTGATAGATCTACTTAATATGATAGAATCCCTTAGGCAAAAATATCGCGTCGGTACTCAAGTGGTCAACGAGGGCACGCTGTAAACGTGCTGGCTTCTGCCTACGCAAGTTCGAATCTTGCCCGGCGCACGAGTATAAAAATGAGCATCCTTTTGGATGCCATTTTTGTTCGTGCGCCGGGAGTAAACAAACAATTTTGTTTGCGTCAGGAGTAGGATAATCCTTTCATATCAACATTGAGTTTATTTAACGGGCTTGTTGAGTGATATGATTTAGCTAATGAAAGCGCTGTTTTTAGGACTCATGTTTTGTTTCTTGCTTTTGCCTGGCTTAGTAATTGCTCAGTCTTCTCAGCCTAATCCGGCAATCTTCAATCCAAACCCGGATTCTGAGTCGCCACCAATGAATACCTATAATCCGGACATCTACAATCCTAATCAGGATACTGATCCAGCACCGATGAATACCTATAATCCTGATGTTTACAACCCTCAAGACTATAGTCAGCCATCTCCGTCTACCTATAACTTCACCCAAGATTCTAGTCAGCCATCTCCATCTATCTACGAGCCTGATGAAAGGTACGGCTTGGTTCCTTGTGGCAGCCCTGGACAGCAGCCCTGCACGACCGAAGATGTTGTAAAATTTGCCAACAATCTTATCACTTGGCTTATTTCGATACTGGGAGTCATTGCCGTAATAGCTTTAATGATTGTAGGCTTCAAACTGGTGACCTCGGCTGGTAACCCGAGTGCTTGGGCTGAGGCTAAGGGTATGTTTACCAATATTGTAATCGGTATCATTATCATCCTGGCCGCTTGGCTGGTGGTAGATACAATTATGAAGGGACT
>JBBDVD010000054.1:0-15236 GCA_040903565.1 Minisyncoccota bacterium | reverse complement strand
CTAACTAATTTATACCTCATCAAGGGTAGTACATGCGACCACAGGTTACTAAGTATAATTCGGCACTACGTGCTAATTCTACTAAGTACCTGTCGTCACGGCTCAGCTGTTTTTATTTCTAGGAAAGGAAATAAAAACATACTTCCGCCTCCCGCACAGGCACGAAAGCAAAGCAGTTTGCTTTCTGTATAAAATACTCAAATGAAATATCATTTGAGTATTTTATACACCTGTGCGGGCCCACCAGGACTCGAACCTGGAAAATCGCTTTTGGAGAGCGACAGTTTACCATTAGCTTATGAGCCCGAAAGTGGCACAATGATACCCCATATTGTACTAATCACAACCCTTAGTTATTTATGAAGTCAAATAACCCATTGGCTTCATAACTTTTGTATTAATTAACCAAGAATTGCTTCACCTGGTCGAATAGATGACTGTCATCCTTATCGAACCAATTAATAGATTGGTCGCGTTTCAGCCAAGTTATTTGTCTCTTGGCGAATTGGCGGCTTTTAGTGACGATTTCATTTATCATCGTTTCGTAGTCAATTTCGCCACGCAGATAGCGGGAAACGTATCGATATTCAAGGCCGAAACTTTCAAGGCGCTCATGGGTAACTCCTTCGGCTAGTAATCTTTCTACTTCCCCAATCATACCCGCGTCTAAACGTTCGAATAAGCGCTTCCGGATTATCTCGGCGTGACTTTCTATGTCGACAGTTAGGCCAATGGTGAAAGCTTCGTAAGGGCTCTCGACTTCCTTTGGTTCAGGGACATGACCCAACTTTTTAGCTACTTCAATGGCACGAATAAGCCGACGAGGGTTTCTCGGCTCGATACTGTTGGCTCTTTTTGGGTCCAGTTCTTTCAAGATAGTGAGGAGTTCGGCGGCACTTTTTTCTTCCAGTTCGGCGCGGAGTTCTTCGTTGGGTTCGACTTCTGGCAATGAAAATTTACCCAGCAAAGTATCAACATAGAAAAAAGTGCCGCCACAAACTATCGGTAACTTACCGCGACTCAAGATATCAGTAACCGCCACTTCCGCGTCTCGCTTAAAGTCGGAGGCATTGTAGGCTTCTTTTGGGTCGGCTATGTCCAGTAGATGATGAGGTATACCCTGCATTTCTTCAGGCGTGACTTTGGCAGAGCCAATATCCATGCCTCGATAGACTTGACGCGAATCAGCTGAAATTACCTCGCCATCAAACTGCTTGGCTAACTCTATAGATAAGCCGGTTTTGCCTGAAGCTGTTGGTCCGACGACGACTAATATCTTTGGTTTGGTATTTAAAGCACTCATTTGTGAAGCGACTATAGCAGAAACTCTAAGAAAGCAAAGCAACTTGCTTCATCTCTTTTACCAAATTTATTTCACTAATAAACTCGTCTACGTTTTTAAATAATCTAACAGTGTATTTTGGATTACCACTTCTTTGACCAGCTACATACAAATTAGGCTTGTATCTTAAATGTTCCATCATATTTTTAACGTCTATAGATAGGTCTTGCGTGTTGTTTGTAAAGTTAACCATTTTATAACCGCGGTCTAAATAGATGCTACCATCCGTTTGTATTAATCCACGTAGACAAGCGTATATATATTCTTTATCCCTGAAAATCCAATCAGGAACTCGAGCGTTTTGTTCAAACTTAGAACCACAACCCACTTTCCATGGGATAAACCCATCGAGCCTATTTGAATACACACTTATATTAAAATACGTATCTCTTGGACCTTTTACTTTGCTAACGCTATTAGTAGGAAATAGAGTTTTAAGAGCATTGCAAATTTCCTCCCCTATATTTGGGTAGTTAGCATCACAAGTAACACGTAGTCTAGTGGCACGCTTGTTTGGTCTTGATAAATTACCATCGCCCAAAGCGACTCCGATGACATATGCCAAGTTAGTTCTGGCAGTTACGTCCATTCATTAAATTATACCTGAATTGTGCCGCGGGAGAGACTCGTCCCGCTCTTTCTAATTCCTTACAGGAACTGTCTACTCATTGGATATTTTTCATACTTCAAAATATCTCAATGAGTCTTGCAAAGTGACATTAAGTCACTTCTCACGCTTACGCTCATAAGAACGCTGGCCGCGGCTCACTCGTATTATTTCTAGGAAAGGAAATAAAACATCGCTCCGCCGTTCAATTCTCTACGCAAGCAAAATTGTTTGCTTGCTCCCGCGACACGAACAAAAATTGCCTCCATAAATGAAGGCTAGTTTTTGTACTCGTGCCGCGGGAGAGACTCGAACTCTCATGACCTTGCGGTCGAAGGATTTTGAATCCTTTGCGTCTACCATTCCGCCACCGCGGCATGCGGTAGAGAGCAATATACCCCCACACCTATTTTTTCGCAAACAAACTTATTAAGATAATTGCCCTTAAACTTAAATTTGGGAAATAGGGGTGGGGGTATAGCAGATTTTTCTAGGTTTATAAACATCAGTAAAAAAGAGGCTATGATACAATGGTGACAAAGTTGGAGGTAAGTGCTTCGTATTTGCGTTACGCTTGCGTGTCACTAAAAACTAAAAACTACCAACTATAAACTAATTTATGGCCTTTCAAGGAGATTCTATTTTCTGGGTGGAGTTGGACAAAGTTGTACCAAATCCTTATCAGCCACGGCGAGAGTTCGACGAAGCGAAGTTGAAAGAGTTGGCTGAATCGATTCGTATGTACGGTGTTCTCCAGCCACTCACTGTCACTCGGCGGGAAAGGACTCGCGACGATGGTACCTTTTTTACTGAATACGAACTTATCGCCGGAGAGCGGCGTTTGCGCGCTTCGAAGTTGGCTAGTCTGGCACAGGTGCCCGTAATTATCCGGCAAGGAGAACAAACTGAACAAGAAAAACTGGAGTTGGCTATTATAGAAAACCTCCAACGAGAAGATTTAAACGCCGTTGATCGGGCGTTGGCTTTTCAACAGTTGACCGAAGTTTTCAAGCTCACTCACGCGCAGGTGGCTGCCAAGATGGGACGAAGTCGTGAGTATGTCTCCAACACCCTGCGCCTTTTGGCTCTGCCTCGATATATGCTTGACTCGCTGCAGCGGGCAGAAATCAGTGAAGGTCATGCGCGCGCGTTGTTAATGTTGGCTGACAGGTCGGAAGAACAAGATGTGCTTTTCCGTGAGATCTTGCTTAAAAAAATATCAGTACGCGAGAGTGAGAGGATTTCTCGCAAGATAGCTACCGACCGCGTGCGCAAAAAAGAATGGAAGGGCAGCGACCCGACTTTGATAGAGTTTGAACGCAAACTAACCGAGACTCTAGGCACTAGGGTGCAAATCAAAAAGACCGACTTTGGCGGGACTGTGAGTATTGATTATTTCGACCCCGAAGATCTCCAAAAGATTATAGATAGCATGGCCAAGAAATCCGCCGCCTCTGTAGCTTCCGGAGCTGCCTCTGAAATTGTGATAGACGCTCTCTCAAAAGAGAAGGGGGAGGCTAATGAGGTTATTTCCAAACTGTCTCTAAACACCCCGCTAGAAGAGGCTGATGATACGGATGCAAATCCGGAGACAGAAGTTTCCGCGCCGCTTCCAGTAGTTGACGATTTAGTCGAACCTCCAGCTCTTGATACGCTCGTCACTCCACCGACCGTGATGGAAGACAATCCAAAAGCGGAATCAACCGGCGCATACGAAGAACGCTTTGATTCGACTAAAGAACTTCTCGGCAAAATAGCTGATGCCAAAAATGAAAAAGATGATAGTGATATGTATTCCATAAAGAACTTCGGAGTCTAACTAAACCTCTAAAATTGGCGCGGAGCTTTGTCTCTACAGAATAAAATAATACTCACGCTATTTCATATAGCGCTCTTATTATTTTTTCTTAAGCTCCTCACTCGGCATCCAATTTTAGAGGTTTATCGGAACTGGTCTATTTTTTCTCTAAACTACTTCTGATATGACGCTTGGCCAGAGTGGTCTTGGCTATGCCTAGCCATTTGGCGGTCGGTTTGGCGGTCTTTTTAGTTTCTATTTCTACAATATCGCCGTTTTTTAATGCGGTGTCCAGAGAAACCATCTTGTTGTTGACCATAACGCCGGATATCTTATTGCCAACTTCAGAGTGGATAGCGTAAGCGAAATCTATAGGAGAAGCGCCGACTGGTAAGTCAACCACGTCGCCAAGCGGAGTGAAGACGAAGATGCGGTGTTTGAAGAAATCGGATTGCAGGTCTTCAATCAGCTCCGCGCCGGTAGATTTATCTCCGGCGTACATTTCACCTATTTGGCTAATCCAGAGAGGTATTTTTTGTTGGGGAAGGGTGGTCTTTAGTTCCGTGGCAGACTTACTCTTATCGTTGTCACGCCAAGCGAAAGGGCGAAAAAGAAGAGGAACAAGATTACCAAACCAGTTTTCTTGCCTAGAGCCTTTGTTTTTATCCGTCTGATCTTTGTAGATGATATGCGAAGCAACTCCGTATTCCGCCTCGCGATGCATCTTCTCGGTGCGGATTTGGATTTCGAGAATCGTACCGGAGCGAGTAGTGACGGTGGTATGGATTGATTGGTAGCCATTGGGTTTGGGGAACGCGATGTAGTCCTTTACTCGCTTAGGTAAGGGTCGCCACATGTCATGAACAATACCCAGAGCTTTGTAGCAGTCTTCCACATTTTGCAACACGACTCTCATAGCCAACAAGTCATAAACTCTCTCAATTTCCCAGTCCTTTCTTTTTAACTTCTGGAAGAGGCTGTAAAGACCTTTTACTCGGTAAGAAGTAGAGAACTGTCGCATGTTTTGCTCCGCCAGCCTCTTTTGTAGTGACTTACGTTCCCTTTCCAATTTTTCTTCATAACGATCTATTTTTGTTTTTAGAAGTTTCAATACCTTCTTATGTTCTTCAGGATAAACATAAGGAAAAGCCAAATCCTCCAATTCTTTGCGGATACGGCCCATGCCAAGGCGGTGGGCGATAGGTACGTAAATCTCGAGAGTTTCTCTGGCAATACGAAGACGCTTGTCTGCGGGTACATGATCGAGAGTCGTCATGTTGTGCAACCGGTCTACCAGTTTGATTATGAGTACTCGAATGTCTTGCGATGTAGCGACGAAAAGTTTACGCAAAGATTCATTGTGCCGGTCGGTGCCGTAGTAGCGCACGCTGGAAAGTTTGGTAACACCTTCGACCAAAAAAAGAATTTCTTCGCCGAAATCGCGGCTGATGTCTTCAGAGTTTAATTCCGTATCCTCGATGGTGTCATGAAGAAGGGCTGCGGCGATAGTGCGTGGACCCATACCCATCTCAGACAGTCGCAAAGCCACTTCCGCTAGGTGAATCATATATGGTTCACCTGAGTAACGAGTATGGCCTTCGTGGGCTTTTTCAGCCACGGCGTATGCCTTCTCCACCACTTCCTTGTCTTCGTTGGTGGGGTTTTGGAGGTGTTTGATTATGTCTTTGACAGAAGTCATTTCTATAGAGTATAGCGTTTAGCGTCGAGCGTCTAGCTGGTATAGGTTGCTGAGTTACTAAGTTGCTGAGTTGCGACGGGATGCGCCGAAGGCGCATCCCGTTACTTAGCAACCTGGAAACCTAGCAACTTTGTAACCTAGCAACTTATTTCAACATTTCCAGAGCTTCCTCTACTGTAAATTTTTCCACGTCAGTTCTGGCGGGAAGCATAATTCTCTTGAAACCTTTTTTGAGATACTGTCCAGATTTCGATTCAAAGATACTAATCATTTTCTTAGTCTTTGGGTGACGTCCGATCTCCTTGACCAACTTTTCACCTTTACGTGTGCCCTTTGGTTCTTTCAATATTTCGAGCGCTCTCTTCAAGGTAACCTCATAAGGATTGTCGGGAGCTTTAAGTGAGCGGAAATCTCCAGCGTGGCCGATATATGGACCAAAGCGTCCGACATTAGCGATAACCATTTCGCCGGTCTCCGGGTGCTCACCCAAGTCGCGCGGGAGCTTGAGGTAAGTTAAAGCCTCGTCTAAGGTTATCTCCTCCGGCTTTTTTTCTTTTGGCAATGAAGCTCGCCGGGGCTTGGGAGCTTTCTTATCTTTCTTTTCGGGAGTTTCGCCTTGCTGTACGTATGGACCGAAGCGACCATTTAGTACATATATATTCTCGCCAGTTTCCGGATGCTGTCCGATGGGGTCGTCGGCTTTTACTTCTCCGCCATCGATAAGTCTTGCGCCAGTACAATCTGGAAAATTTGAGCAGGAAAGGAATTTCCCGCTCTTGCCGAGCTTGATAACCATTTCCTTCCCGCAGATAGGACAAGGAAATTCTTTTGGTCCGTCGCCGAGGTTGGTGAGCTTTTCGATGTCTTCCTTTCCTTCCACTTCCTTATGAAATGGCTTGTAGAAGTCGGTTAGGGTTTTCTCGTAGGTACGGTCGCCGGAAGCGATTTCGTCTAACTCGTCTTCCATGTCGCTGGTGAAAGTGTCAGAAATGTAAGTAGGGAAATGAGCTTCAAGGAAGGTAGAGACTACGTCGCCGGTATCGGTTGGGAAAAGGGTACGTCCTTGTTTTTCAACGTAGCCACGTTCGACTAAAGTATGCATGATAGAAGCGTAGGTGGAAGGTCGGCCGATACCTCTTTTTTCAAGCTCTTTGATTAGTCCCGCTTCGCTGTAACGACTTGGTGGTTGGGTCTCTTTGTTTTCGATAAATACCTCTTTAACTTCGACTTTTTCATCGACAGTGATTTTGGGTACTTCCACATCTTCGCCGCGAGAAGCGATGTCGACCTTAAGCCACCCGTCAAAAATAACGCGAGAGCCATTGGCGGCAAAGTCGGGGATGGTCTCGTTACTATTTTCGAGATTGGTAATGATGCGGGTTCGCTTCACTTTGGCGTCGCTCATTTGCGAAGAGATGGCGCGGCGGCGGATGAGGTCGTAAACTTCGCGTTCATCGACGCTATTGCCGGCGGTTATTTTGCCAACGTTGGTCGGGCGGATAGCTTCATGAGCCTCTTGAGCCGACTTACTTTTGGTTTTGTAGTTGCGAGGCTGGGCATATTCCGCACCGTATTCTTTATGTAAGATGGCGATTATCTGCGCTTGGGCTTGCTTGCCCATATTGGTGGAGTCGGTACGCATGTAAGTGATGTGTCCCGCCTCGTAAAGTTTTTGCGCGGCGCGCATAGTGCGTGATGGCGAAAGGCCAAGACGAGTCGAAGCCGCCTGTTGTAAGGTTGAGGTGGTGAAGGGCGGTCGAGGAGAACGCTTCTGCTCGGTTTCTTTTAAGTCTTTGACTACCCAGTCGTTTTCCTCGCCCGCCTTCTTTATGCGTTTAGCCTCGGTCTCGTCTCTCGGTTCTTCCACACAAGTAAATGAGACACTCTCACCTCCCGCTAATTTAGTCGGGGCGGTTAGTACAAAATATTGTTCCGGAATAAAAGCTCGTATTTCTCGCTCGCGTTCCATCAAGATGCGAAGAGCCGGTGATTGCACCCTACCAGCCGAAAGGCCGTAGCGAACTTTTTTCCAGATCAGTCCAGAAAGATCGTAACCAACCAATCGGTCTAAAACTCGTCTAGCTTCCTGTGCTTCCTTCAAATTGATGTCGATAGCGCGCGGATGTTTCAAAGCTTCCTTCACCGCGTCCTCGGTTATTTCGTGAAAGACGATACGTTTGAATTTTTTGTTCACATCTTTTAGTAGCTCAGCCACGTGCCAAGCGATAGCCTCTCCTTCGCGGTCGGGGTCGGATGCTAGCAGGATATTGTCGGCCACTTTAGCGGCTGATTTGAGTTCATTAATGACTTTTTCTTTCCCTGGAGAGATGATGTAGCGCGGCACAAAACCACCGTCGATATCGACAGCGTCTTTATTGCTCTTTGGTAGGTCGCGCACGTGTCCGACCGAAGACCTTACCGTATATCCTTTCCCTAGATATTTTTCGATAGTCTTCGCTTTGGAAGGCGACTCAACAATGACTAATGTCTGTGACATCCGTACACAAATACCATAGAAATTCAAAAGTCAAAAATTTTATCTCAAACAGAACTAATGTCCTTCTGCCCCCCCACCCGTCTACTTATCATCGATGATAAGTAGACGGGTGGGGTTATTTTTTCCGATACACTCCGTTTTCTTCGATAATGTGACCGGCAATTTCCATTTGCATCAACACGATAGAAGCTGTCGATATCGGCATGCTCAACTTCCGGATGAGGGTATCGCGCTCGGTGGGCTCAAGCAAAATTTCAATGACGCGAGCTTCTTCGGAGGAAAGCGCCGCCGCCTTCGGCGGCGGCCGCTCCGTCCTTCACCTCAATCCCTAACACATCCAAAATATCTGCCGGGCTTGTGACCGGTGTCGCGCCCAGTTTCAGAAATTGATGCACGCCTTTGGAATTCTCTGAGAAAATATTTCCCGGCACTACCAGCAGTTCGCGATTGTAGTCGGCGGTCAGTTTGGCGGTTATGAGCGTGCCGCTTTTTTCGCCAGCTTCGATAATTAGGGTAGCTTTAGCAATTCCACAAACTAGACGGTTACGTTGCGGGAAGGACCAGTTAACTGCTCGGAAGTCTGGTTCAAATTCTGAAAGCAATCCACCGCTGGCTTCGAGTATTTTGTGCGCCAAGCGTAAGTGTTGTCGTGGATAGACCACCTTATCATCCAAACCACTGCCAGGAATAGCCAAGGTATACAAGTTGTTATCAAGAGCCGCTTGGTGAGACAGAGAGTCGATGCCGAGCGCCATTCCTGAAACGATACCTATGTTATGTCCCCGTAGGCCACCAATCAGATAATCCACCACCTGTTTGCCGTAGTTGGTGTAGTGCCTCGAACCTACTACTGCCAAAAGCTTCATGTCAGTCGGTGGTAGCTGCCCGCGATAGTTAAGCTCTTTTGGTGGCTGAGGAATTTCTCGCAGAAGCCTCGGAAACTCGTCTTTGGCTAATTTTTCGATAGGGAAAGTCACAAATGTAACTGTAACATTAACCCGCTTGACAAAGGATGCGGTTTGTGTATAATGTAGGTATCGCTTGGTACAGATAAATAAATTACGCCTTGCGATCATCGTTCGATACGATGCAGTACCTTGTGAGTTGACTCGACGTTGACGAACGGCTCGTTCACGCAAGCCGTTCACTCTAAGACTAGAGAAAATCATCAGTCAAATTTACGTCCGGCGAAAGTTGGACAAACCCAGGTCGCTCCGGTGACCATGAAAACCCTACGTTTGCTACGGCGAACTCGGGTTTTTCTTTTGTCTAAAATCAAAGTTTGCGCTATTGTATAATTTAAGTTGGTTAGCGGCGGGGCGAAGCCTCGCCGCTACTAAACCCTGAACCCCATTCTCCCTATACCCTAATTTTTAATCCCTAAACCCTTAACAATGCTCGACATCAAATTCATTCGCGAGAACTTGGACATCGTGAAGATGGCAGCCACCAAGAAAAAGATAAAGGTCGACCTCGACAGGTTGATGGCTGTTGATGATACTCGGCGTGACATTATGACGCGCATTGAAGGCAAAAAGGCCGAGCAGAATATGGCCTCGAAGCGCATTGCTACCGAGAAGGATGCTGGCGCTAGAAATGTTTTCATCGCCGATATGCAAAAGCTCAAGGCAGTTATTCAAAAAGACGAAGAAGATCTGAAACCAATTATGGAGGAGTGGCAGAAGTTGATGCTCCAAGTTCCAAACATTCCCGACATGAGTGTACCGGACGGCGAAAGCGACGAAGATAACGTGGAGATAAAAACGTGGGGTGACCATACCAAGTTTGACTTTCTGCCGCAGAGTCACGTTGAGTTGATGCAAAAATTAAAGATGGTGGATTTTGATCGCGGCACCAAAGTGCACGGTTTCCGTGGCTACTATCTTATTAATGACGGAGCCTTACTTTCTTGGGCCATCTGGAACTACGCCAATGAATTCTTTCTCAAAAAAGGTTTTAGTCCGATGCTACCACCGACCATCGTGCGCAAGGCCAATCTCTACGGCACTGGGCATCTACCGAACGACGTCGAAGATATCTACAACACCCAAGACAACGACTATCTCATCGGCACCAGTGAAGTTTCTACTATGGGTTACTATGCCGATGATATTTTGGAAAAATCTGCCTTCCCCATCAAGCATCTTTCCTTCTCTCCTTGCTATCGCCGCGAAGCGGGCAGTCACGGAAAGGATGTTAAGGGTCTTATTCGCGTACACGAGTTCTACAAAATTGAGCAGGTGATGCTTTGTGAAGCTTCGCATGAAGAAAGCGTGAAATGGCATGAATGGATCAACCGCAATACCGAGGAGTTTATCGAGTCACTCGGCATTCCGTATCGGACCGTGCTCAACTGCGGCGCCGATCTTGGTCAAGGGCAGGTTAAAAAATACGATATAGAACTCTGGGTACCACTAGAAGAGAAATATCGCGAGATCAGTTCAGCTTCCTATTTTCACGATTTTCAAACTCGCCGCTTCAATATTCGTTATCGCGATGAGGAAGGTAAGTTGCGTTACGTTCACTCCCTGAACTGCACTGCGATTCCGACTCCCCGCATTTTGGTTTCTTTAGTGGAGAATTTCCAACAAAAAGATGGCACGATTAAACTCCCAGAACCATTGCAAAAGTATATGGGGAAGGAGGTGATTGGGTTGTAGGGTTGCAAAGTTACTAAGTTGCTAGGTTGCTAAGTTGCTAAGCAAAGAGGTGCGCCGCAGGCGCACCTCTTTGCAATCCAGCAATCCAGCAACCCAACTATGATAATATGCATCCAATATGAACCCTAAGCAACCCGTCAGGCGTCGTCAACTCAATTTCCGCGTAGCGAGAAAAGACAGAGAAGTACGGCAAGGATTATTTCTACGCCAATTTTTCATCGGAGGTATCTGGCTTACTATTTTTATTATTTTAGGAGCTGTTATGTGGTACGGCTCTAGACTAGAGATGTTTACCATTACCATAGTCGAAGTCGATGGAGGAGAGACTATTTCGCATTCGTCAGTTAAGAATTTGGTCGAGGCAGAGCTTCGTGGCGAATATTACAATTTGATACCCAAACGCTTTTCGTTAACGTATCCAAAACAGCTTATAATTTCAAAGGTGAAGGAAGTTCCCAGGGTGAAAGATGTCATTATAGAAAAGAAAGGGCACCAAACTATTTTGTTGACTGTTGACGAATATTATCCTTTTGCCTTGTGGTGTCAGTCTCCGGAAAAAATGGATTCCTCACCCTGCTATTTTTTAGATGTTGAAGGCTACTCCTTTATCGAGGCACCGCCCCTTAGTGGTTCTTCGATGTTGCGCTACTTCGATAACGGCGCCACTCCTGAAGCAGGTCAACAAGCATTCAGCGCTGCTTTCATGGGCTCCACTAGTCGGTTTGCTATTACCATTAGTAAAGATTTTGGTTTTGGAACAGTCTATGTGGAAAGATTTTCTTCTGAAGAAGTGCTCTATCATATCGTTGGCGGTGGAGTCTTGAAGACAAACATCCTTCAGGATGTTGACGAAACAATCGAGAATCTAGCTGCAGTTTTAGGAACAGATGAATTTAGACATTTGGCACCGGGAAATTTTCAATACATAGACTTGCGTTTTGGTAGCAAAATATTTATCAACGAAGAGATTGCCACTTCCACTAGCGCCACTACCCCTGAAGTCGAAGCAGAATTGTGATAGGATTAGAACCTGTCCACAATTTCGACGCCATTTATATCTACTTGATGATATTGGCTCATTCACTAAAACAGCAAAATTTCCGTCAAAAACCTTCGCTTCAGCCTCACCGTATTACGATATGGATCGGCTTTCAGCTCGATTTTTGCCTGGAACTTTTGCTGTTTTATCTGGATGCGAAATTCTGGGCAGGTTCTACCTTATGTCTTTCTGGCAACAACTACCGAAACCAGTATTGGTGCTAGCGCCGATGGCCGATGTTACCGACGCGGCTTTTCGTCGGATGATAGCTAAATATTCCAGTCACGTTCGGGCTGACGGCACGATCGGCGGCCCGGATGTCTTCTGGACGGAATTCGTCTCGGCCGACGGCTTGGCGCGTGCCACTCCCGAGGGAAAAGAGAAGTTGATGGCTGATCTAATCTACGCAGAAGAAGAACGGCCAATAGTGGCACAACTTTTTAGTTCCAATGAAGAATACATGGAAAGCGCAGCAGCCTTGTGTCGCGAGCTTGGCTTTGATGGGATAGATATCAACATGGGTTGCCCGCATGACGGTATCGAACGTCAAGGCTGCGGCGCTGCCATGATAAAAAATCCTACGAAAGCTCGGGCTATCATTAGGGCAGCTAAACGCGGCGCCGGTGACTTACCAGTTTCGGTCAAAACCCGTGTCGGCTATAACCAAGACGAGCTGGAAACTTGGCTGCCGGAGTTACTGGCTGAAAATCCAGCCGTTATTACAGTTCATGCTCGCACGCGCAAAGAAATGTCAAAAGTTCCCGCTCGGTGGGAGAGGGTGGCCAAAGCGGTAGAGATACGAAACGAACTCGGAAGCGAGACACTTATTTTCGGTAACGGGGACGTGCTATCTGTTGAAGATGCGCGTGCGAAAGCGAAGCTTTCGCACGCCGACGGCATGATGTTGGGGCGTGCCATTTTCGGCAACCCCTGGTTGTACCACCCGGAAAAAGATTTATCGAACGTCTCTCTCGAGGAGCGCTTTGAAGCGCTTCTGGAACACACCAAACTTTTTGAAGAACTTTTGCCGCATAAAAACTTCGCCATCATGAAGAAACACTACAAAGCCTATGTAAACGGTTTTCCTGGCGCGGTTGAACTTCGAGCCGAACTCATGGAGGTAGGGGACTCTAACGAAATCGAAGCCATTATCCACAGTCACTTGCAAAAGTAGTGCAAATATGGTATAGTTAAAAGAGCACCCAGCAAGAAAGGATTTCTGAAATGCTGAAGATTGCACTTTTCGTCGCTAGCGCAGTCCTAGCAGCCGCCACCGGTACAGCACAAGCAGAGGAGAGAGTCGCTAACAAAATGGTACAACTCTCGTACTGCGTGCCGGTCTTGGATTTCGCCGAGCCTCCGCCGTGCGTGGGCATTTACACCATCCCTGTCATCAGGGGTGTGGTTCTAATCCGGCCGGTGCCCTTCCCGGCGTCGGCTCATCAGTTCGTACCAGATGACATAAGCGCCAAATGGCGCTTATGAAGAGTGACCCCCGCGCCGTTTTTCGGCCGCGGGGTTTTCTGTTAATAAGTCCGCCTTCACTCTCTCTGTAAGTAGAGCTATACCCCCACACCTACTTCGAATTCGTCTGTAGATTAATCAACATTTTGATAATGCAAAAAAAGTAGGTGTGGGGGTATACTATACGTATGACCGAAGTATTGCAGACAAACATTTTCTTCTTTATCGCATCGGCGGCTGTAATCGCGTTCACTATTTTGTTATGTGTCGCGATTTTTTACGTGATAGTGATATTGCGTTCAATTAGTCAAATTACCAAACGCATAAATGAAGGCAGTGAACATATCGCCTCCGATGTAAGTCGTTTCAAAAGCTACGTACTCGAAGGCGGATTCATCTCGCAGATAGTCGGTCTATTTGCCAGATCGGGTCGCTCCAAAAAGCGCCGACAGCAGAGTGACGATTAATTATTCATATCTAAAAATTATCTATGGCGAAGAAAAGTAAGAAAAGTAGCAGCTTGTCCGACGGAGAAAAGGTAGGAATCGGCGTCGCTCTGACAACGGCTGCAGTGGCGGCGGCTGGCGCGTACTTCCTTTATGGAAGTCCAAACGCTTCTAAAAATCGCAAGACTGTAAAAAGTTGGGCTCTCAAGGCCAAAGGCGAAGTACTTGAAGTGTTGGAAAAGGCCGGCAACCTTACAGCTGAGGAGTATCAGGCAACAGTGGAGAAGGTGTTGGCGGGTTACAGTCAATTGAATACTATTTCAAAGACTGAACTAGCAGACTTCAGAAAAGAAATGTTGGAAAACTGGCAGAAAATAGCCAAGGGGACCAAGGGAGCTAAAAAGACTACTAAGAAGTCAGCCAAGAAAACTGCCAAGAAGGTAAGTAAGGCTGCTAAGAAGACCGCGACGACAAAATAAGACAATAATAAAAAGAGGCCGGAGCGAAGCTCCGGCCTCTTTTTATTATCTGATATAATACTTCCTAAATTATGACAGAGACAGATAACCGCGCCTTATATCGCAAATACCGCCCGGCCACTTTTTCGGAAGTTAGAGACCAGGACCATATCGTGTCTGTGCTTGAGGGCGCGATTAAGAAAAACGTCATCCCGCACGCCATTTTATTTTCCGGCGGCCGAGGCACGGGCAAGACGACCTTAGCCCGCATCTTCGCCGAAGCTATCGGTACTTCCAACAATGATCTCTACGAAATCGACGCCGCCTCTAATCGGGGTATCGACGACATCCGTGAACTGCGTGAAGCGGTTCACACTCTGCCATATCAATCAGAACGCAAAGTCTACATCATCGACGAGGTCCACATGCTCACCAAAGAAGCTTTCAACGCTCTTTTGAAAACTCTGGAAGAACCGCCAGCACACGTCATATTTATCCTGGCCACTACCGAGGAAGACAAGTTGCTCGACACTATCAAGTCGCGCTGTCAGATCTTCCGTTTCCGCTCGCCTTCTCGCTTGGTTCTGAAAGAAACGGTAATCGACGTGGCGAAGAAAGAGAAGTTCAAACTCTCACCCGATGCCGCCGAACTTATCGCTATCGCCGCCGACGGTTCTTTCCGCGACGCTCTTAGTATTTTGCAAAAAGTAGCCATGTCTTCGGCCGACCAAAATGGCGAAGCCGATGAGGTGGCTAGAATAATCGGCGCACCCAGAGGTGAATTGCTGATGAAAACCATCAAGGCGCTGGCCAGCCAAGATGCTGACACGGCTTTGGCAGCGGTCGCTGACGCCACTGCCGCCCAGGTCGAGATGAAGCTCTTCATTCGCCTTTTACTTGAACGAGTACGAGCTATAATGCTCCTGCGCAACCTGCCGTCACGAGCTGAGAGTATCATGTCGGCCTTTGGCGATGATGATGCCAAGGAGCTAGAGGCGCTGGCCAAAGAACAACCATCAAAAATAAATTCACACACCCTCCTGCGCCTCCTCGACGCCGCGGTGGAGACTGCCCGATCTCCAATCCCACATCTACCGCTCGAAATTGCTATCATTGATCTGTGCCAGAAAGAATAAAAGCAATGCGGTACAATACAAAACGCACTAATCACTAAAACCTAAAAACTAATAACTAAAACCTAGTAAATATGCATCAAGGAAATTGGA
>JBBDVD010000053.1:14343-24697 GCA_040903565.1 Minisyncoccota bacterium | reverse complement strand
ATGAAAATCAAAAAAGGAGACAACATCATAGTGCTTTCCGGCAAAGACAAGGGTAAGACCGGTAAGGTTGAGGCTGTATTTGCCAAGTCCGACAAGGTTTTGATTGGCGACGTTAACGTCATCGTTAAGCACCAGAAAAATAAGCGCACCCGTTCACAAGGGCAGGTGATTAAGAAGCCAGCTCCTATCCATGTTTCCAACGTAGCTTTAATGGAAGATAAGAAGGCCGTGAAAGTTGGTTACAAGGTGGAGGATGGTAAGAAAGTACGAGTAAGCCGTAAAACCGGCAAGACAATATGAGTTTATAGTTTTCAGGTTTTAGTTTAAAGTTTACCTTCGGCAAACTTAGAAACCAGACCTAAAAACTAACAACTAAAAACTAAAAACTTTAAAAATATGGAAAACTTAAAGACTAGACTGACTAAGACGTTTGATTCTCTCAAGGATCAATTCTCCTACAAAAACGTCATGCAGACTCCTCGTCTCGAGAAGATGGTGGTTTCTGTGGGTGTCGGCAAGGTGGACGACAAAGCCAAGAAAGAACTTATCGTGGAGCGTCTTGCTCTCATTACTGGTCAGCGACCTTCTCCTCGCCCGGCCAAGCAATCAATCGCTTCCTTCAAGCTTCGTGAAGGCGACATCATTGGCTACCAGGTCACCTTGCGCGGGAGCCGTATGCACGACTTCTTCGACAAGCTAGTCCATGTGGCTTTGCCACAGACTCGTGACTTCCGTGGTCTTAAAACTACTGCTATCGATGAGATGGGCAACATCACTCTTGGTATCAAGGAGCACACTATTTTCCCTGAGACCGCCGACGAAGATATTCGCGACGTTTTCTCTCTAGCCATCACTCTAGTGACTACTGCCAAGACAAAGCCTGAAGCCGAGGCCTTCTTGCGCCACATTGGCTTGCCACTGAAAAAAGAAGAAACCGAGTAGCTTAAAGAACATAAAAGTCTCAGTGACAGAGCGCTGACCATAAAGGTTGGTGCTTTGTTTTTATCTACGTACCTACAAAACCAAAAAGGTGGACTAAACTTTGGGCTAAAGAAACTTTTTAGGTGCTAAAAATGCTAAAGTACGGAACAAAGAACATATAACCCATTTACTACTATAGTAGTAAATGGGTTATACTAATAGAGTTGTGCAAAAGTTTGATAAAGGAGAATTAACGAAGAAAATATTATTGGCGGCAGTAGCCGGGGGCGCTTTAGCTACGGTTATAGTTCTTCCAGGGATGGGTATTTTGTTTAAGATGTTTAGTGCGAACACTTATCAGGAACGCTATCGTGTACAGAGAACGCTAGATAGATTGGAAAAGCAAGAGTTAATCGTACGCAGAATTAAAAATGGTAAGGAAGAACGAGTCCTTACTAATAAAGGCAAGAAGAAACTCACCAAACTATTAGTTAAAGACCTCTACATTGAGCGAGTTAAAAAATGGGACGGAAAGTGGCGAATAGTTATGTTTGATATACCAGAAGAGAAGGGGATAATCAGACGAGATGTTAGTAGTCAATTACGCGAGATCGGAATGAAAGCCGTACAAAATTCAGTTTTCGTAACGCCGTTTCCGTGTAAGGCCCAATTAGACGCCATCACGTCTTTTCACGATATCCAAAAACACTTTATTTATCTTGAAGCTGAGACATTTGAGGGCCCCGGCAACCTAATAAATCACTTTGGGCTCAAGAAAACTTAATACAAAAAATACATAAACCCAACCCATTTACTACTATAGTAGTAAATGGGTTGGAGAAGTTGATTCGAGTAATTCGATGTGGCAACCTGTAGTGGAAGTTAATGAAAGTTTGAAAGTTTGAAAGTTTGAAAGTTTGAAAGTTAGAAAGTTAGAAAGTTAATGGAAGTTGAGGCGACAATATGACTTCCTTTGAAGAAAGAAGAGATAACCAGTTAATACAAAATTGAAAAAGCCCTACGGCGAAGTCACGGTCTTTTGTTGACTTTTACTCCATTTCTGGTAATGTAGCGAGCGTTATGAGTTGTCGTGTAGATGCCCGTTTTGGGTGACGCTCGTGAAATTAATAGCAAAGCAGGTCAGCACATCTAGCTGAAACCACTTTGAAAAAGAGGGAGGAGGGTGAAAGGATATAAGGTTTAGTGTGGCGGCGTAGCCGCCACACCCCTAGTCCCTAAACCCTAGTCCCTAAACCCTGAAAATAAATGGCTCGAACATCAGTTAAGGTGCGTGCAACACGCACCCCAAAATTCAAGAGCCGGGTAGTCCGACGTTGCGTCCAGTGTGGTCGTAAGCACGGATACATGCGAGATTTCGATCTTTGCCGTATCTGCTTCCGCGAACACGCGCACGAAGGTTTTATTCCGGGTATTAAGAAGAGTAGTTGGTAATATGGATACTATCGGAGATTTCATCATCCGGCTGAAAAACGCCGGGATGGTCGGTCACGAAATCGTGTCCGTACCACACTCAAAGTTAAGAGAAGCAGTAGCCGCGAAACTCGTGGACGCTGGTTATTTGTCGAACATCAAGGTGGAAGGGAAAGACGTCAAGAAAACTCTTGAAGTTACCCTAAGCTATGATAACGGCAAGCACACCATCAACGATGTAAAGCGCATCTCGAAGCCGGGACGCCGTCTTTACGCCAAGGTCGAAGAAATTTATCCGGTTAAGTTCGGCAAGGGTCACCTGATCCTTTCCACTCCGAAAGGCATCATGACCGACGCGGAAGCGCGGGCAGCCAAGGTGGGTGGCGAGCAATTGTTTAAGATTTGGTAAATGAGTGTCTGTTATTTTATGAGCGAAGCGAAATAAAATACAGTCACACGAATTTACCCAGCCTTATTTCGGGCGAAACCCGCGCCGAATAGGCAATCATAGGGTGAGCCCGTAACAAGAAATGGGGCTGGGTCCGAAAATAATTACAAAAATATGTCACGTCTAGGAAAACAACCAATCACTTTGCCTGCTGGCGTTGAAGTCTCTTTTGAAGGCGGTGTTTTCACTGTTAAAAAAGGAGCAACCGAACTTAAACGCGAGATGAAAGACTTGGTCAATGTAGAAATTGAAAACAATACCGTTACTTTCTCTCCAGTAAATGATAGTTACGACTCTCATGCACTTTGGGGAACTTATGCTGCACACGCTCGCAACATGGTTCTCGGCGTTGGTGAAGGTTTCAAGAAGGTATTGGAGATCGAAGGAGTTGGTTACCGCGCTGAACTCAAAGGGAACACCTTGGTATTACTGATGGGATTCTCTCATCCGGTAGAAATGCCTGTACCTCCGGGAATCACGGTGGCGGTTGAGAAGGGGGTGGTGACTATCAGCGGCGTCGATAAGGAGGCTGTTGGTCAGTTTGCCGCCGATGTACGCAAAGTGAAGAAGCCAGAGCCTTACAAAGGCAAGGGTATTCGCTATCAGGGTGAGTATGTTATTCGCAAGCAAGGTAAAAAGGCCGTGTAAGCCGATAAGAATTAGACTATGAAAACAAAAACTCAAGTCAAAACCAATCGCCGCGTCGCGCGCCACAAGCGTATTCGAGCTAAGGTTATCGGTACTGCTACCAAACCTCGCTTGGCTGTGTTCAAGAGTAATCTTGGTATTTACGCTCAACTTATCGACGATCAGGCCGGCCACACATTGGTAGCGGCTGACGCTAGAAAAGTAAAGGGAGATACTCCACTGGCTCGGGCTGAAGCTGTCGGTCAGCAGATTGCTGAAATGGCTAAGCCTAAGAAAATCGAAGAGGTCGTTTTTGACCGCGGCGGTTTTCTTTATTCCGGAGCAGTTAAGGCGGTAGCCGAAGGCGCCCGTAGTAGTGGATTAAAATTTTAACAAAAAGGGTATAGAAAAAAGGGTTCAGGGTATAGTGCGGCGGCGAAGCCGCCGCACCCCTAAACCCTAAACCCTAAACCCTATAACCTAATTAATATGGAAAAGCAGGAAGCTAAAATTGTCGAAGAGACAAGCAAGACACCAACAACTGGTGGCGCCGATGCACCCGCTCGCTCCGGAGGTTACCGTGGCCGCCCATCTGCCGATAGGCAAGGGGCTCGTGGACCTCGAGGAGAAGGTGGTGATCGACGCAACCCTCGCCGCCCACGTCGTGGAGGTGGCCGCGGAGAGCGAGTTCGCCCGGAATTTGATCAAAAAATCGTTTCTATTCGACGCGTAACTCGTGTTATGGCCGGTGGTCGTCGTTTCTCATTCTCGGTATCAATGGTGATCGGCGACAAGAAGGGTCGTGTCGGCGTTGGTATTGGCAAGGCTGGCGACACTCAGTTAGCCATCGAGAAGGCAGTGCGTGACGCTAAGAAGCATATGATAACAGTTCCTCTAAACGAACACGGTCGCATCGCTCACGACGTTCAGAAGAAACTATCTTCCAGTGAGGTGATGGTGATGCCGGCTCCGGGGCGAGGTCTGGTGGCTGGTAGTTCTGTCCGTACCGTATTGGAGCTAGCTGGAGTTAAGGATGTTACCGCCAAGCTACTTTCTCGTACTAAGAACAAACTTAATAACGCCCGTGCCACAGTGGAAGCCTTAAAACTTCTTAAAAGTTAAAAATCAAATCTCAAAATGAAAAATGACAATGTAAGATTAAAAATGTAGTGACTGGTGCGAGTCGCGAAGCGACGAGCCAAGATTTACATTTTTAATTGTCATTTTGAATTTTGACTTTTACAATTTCAATTTACTATCATGCAGTTACACGAATTAAAGCCCACAAGACCTAAAAAGAGCGCCCGTCGTATCGGTCGTGGTGGAAAACGTGGCAAGATGTCCGGTCGCGGACACAAAGGACAAACCGCTCGCGCTGGTAACTCCACTCGCCCGGAAATGCGTGATCAGATCAAAAAGCTGCCTAAGCTTCGTGGTCATGGCGTCAACCGTGCCTCTACCGTCAATGCTGAGCGAGTATTGCCTATCGTGGTCAATGTGGCCGCTTTGGAGGCGGCCTTCGAGGCGGGTGCAGCCGTTAATCCTAAGACCCTCGCATCTCTAGGTGTAATTTCCTCCCGCCGCAAACGCGTACCGGTAGTGAAAATACTTGGAGCCGGTGACCTCACCAAGAAGCTTACCGTTACCGACTGCACTGTTTCTGCTTCTGCTAAGGTAAAGATAGAAAAAGCAGGCGGAGAAGTTAAGTAGGTTACAGGTTGTAGGTTATGGGTTATAGTTATGGTCGGCGAAGCTGCCACCCCTGTCACCTACTTGGGCGCGAAGCGCCCCCTATAACCCACAACCTATCAGCTACAACCTATGAAAACATTCCTACACAAATTAAAAATAGCCGTTACTGACGAAGCTATTCGCAAGCGGTTACTCTTCATCGTGGCTGCTCTTTTCATTTTCCGAGCGCTTTCTACCATCCCAATTCCCGGAGTCGATCAAGCGGTTTTGCAGCAATTCTTCTCCAACAACCAGTTTCTTGGACTATTAAACATCTTCTCTGGAGGTGGTTTAGCCAACCTTTCCATCATCATGCTTGGTGTCGGTCCGTTCATTACCGCTTCTATCATCATGCAGTTGATGACGGTGATGTCACCCAAGATTAAAAGCTTGTACACTGAAGAGGGAGAAGCTGGTAGGGCAAAGTTCACACAATATTCACGCCTTCTCACTCTACCTTTGGCGGTATTACAGGGCTACGGATTCCTTACTCTTCTGCAGAGTCAGGGAGTAATTGCTGGATTGTCCACCTTTGCTTTTTTGACCAACGTTATCTTGATCGTGGCCGGTTCCATCCTGCTTATGTGGATTGGTGAACTGGTGACTGAATACGGTATCGGTAATGGCGTTTCTATTATTATCTTCGCCGGTATCGTGGCGACTCTGCCGGGCACTGTCAGTCAGCTAGCCTTCGGTTACACAGCTGCCCAACTACCTCTCTACTTAGGCTTTGCCTTAGTGGCTTTGGGAGTCTTGTACGCTGTGGTGGTTATGACTGAGGCAGAGCGACCGGTGCCAATCACCTACGCCAAACAAAGTCGCGGCGAAGCTTCCTATGGAGCTACTTCTTCCTACCTTCCTTTGCGCCTCAACCAAGCAGGAGTTATCCCGATTATCTTCGCCATGTCCATTCTCCTCTTCCCGCAAATGCTACTCAATGTTCTCTCCAGCTTCGACATCCCTGGCGTATACGCTTGGTCAGAGAAGTTGCTAGTGTTGTTTAATAATCAGTTCCTCTATGCGGCTATCTACTTTATCTTAGTTATCCTCTTCGCTTTCTTCTACACCGCCGTCACGTTTGATCCTGACTCTGTGGCGAAGAACTTGCAAAGAAGTGGAGCCTTCGTCCCGGGTATTCGTCCCGGTGGCGCTACTGCCGAGTATCTTGGCGGACTCATCACTCGCTTGACTCTCGTCGGCGCTGGCTTCCTAGGTTTGGTGGCGGTCTTGCCGCTTGGTATGCAGATGGCTACCGGCATTGCCGCTCTCGCCATTGGTGGAACTGCGCTACTTATCGTGGTGTCAGTGGTCCTCGACCTGCTTCGCCGAGTAGATGCGCAAGTCTCCATGCGCGAATACTAATTCTGACTCATCTTTTTCCTTCAGAACTCGCCACTCCTTCACTCGACGCCTCACCGTATGTCTATATACGGCTCAGCATCTCATTTCAGTCCGTGACTTCGTTCTGAATGAAAAATCTAGAGTCAGAATATAGTTGACCGCAACTTCTTTGTTTTGAGAGTTCAAATTGTAGTTACACTAAACATAAATAGTTGCATCCAAAAATCCTCGCCTAGAATCCCCTCCCGCTAGGTTTCCTCTGATTTTGGAAGTTTTATATTTAAACAACAACATCCAAAAAAGCCGCGCTTGAAGCGCGGCTTTTTTGTGATTAATCCTTAAACCATTTTCTGAAAGCTTCCAGAATGATCTTTTCCACCTGTTCAGGATTATTGACATAGGTGTCGACAATGAGGTCGTAGTGAGAAGTGTCGTAAGGATTTTGTTGGTATAAAGTCATATAACGCTTAGTTTCACTTTCCAGTCTCTTAGCGAGTTGATTTTGATACTCCAGCACATCTTTGGCAGTATCTTCATTGGCAAATCTTTCATGATTTTGTCCGTTATAGATGCGGTCGGCCGCTATCTCCAAGTCAAGATCTAAATACACTTTAAATGACTGAGGAATCCAATACCAGGCCATACGTGAGTCAATCACGGTTTCATCTTCGTCTTTTCCGAGATCGCGCAATTTTTGATCAACCGCTTCATCAATGCTCGGATCAGCTTCTGCTAGTAGGTTAATTTTATCTACCGATAAGTTCTTTTCTCGAGCAATGGCCCGGAACAAATCGCCAGACGAAAAATGTTTATAGCCCAAGGTGGCTGCCAGTCGCTTTGAGATTGTCGACTTACCACTCCCGGGTTTTCCTGCTATGGTTATGATTTGCTTTTTTTCCATCGGATTAAGATAACATATATTTTCTTTGAATTTTAGCCCCATTTAACGTACACTTTGGAGGTTATGCATCCCGTTAGAAGTTTTATATCAGAGATGAAACTATGGGCGGGGCATTAACTCATAAACAGTCAGTCAGTCAGTTATCAATTATGGAAACAAAAACTTCTAACGGGATGCAACCTAAAACAATAATCTTCATTGGCCCGCAAGGTAGCGGTAAGGGAACTCAAATCGACAGACTAGGCGAGGTCTTAAGGGAAAAAGACCCAACCCGCAAAATAGTCGACATCCAAACCGGTCGGCGCTTCCGCGCCATGGCCGCCTCTGGCGAAGGTTACACTGAGCGGCACGTCCAAGAAACTTTGCCTTCCGGTGAACTGCAGCCGCTCTTTCTCTCCACCGTCCTTTGGGGAGATGCTATGCGCACTCACCTTGATGAAGAGTCGCATCTATTGATAGACGGATTTCCGCGCATTATAGATGAGGCAAAAGTACTAGAGTCGGCGCTCGCTTTCTATCACCGCAATCCTGTTGATATCATCAATCTCGATACTCCTGAGGAGATAGTCCGCGTGCGCATGAAGAGTCGTGCGCGCGATGATGACACCACTGAGTCTATTGAAGAGCGCCTCCGGTGGTATCGCGAACAAACTCTACCGGTGGTGGAATACTACAGACAGCGGCCTGATACTAACGTTCATAATATAGACGGAACCAAAGATATTAACAGCGTACATCAGGATATTTTAGCGGCTTTGTCGCTGTAGTTTCGAATAACGAATTTTGAATTTTGATTCAATTTCCAATTTCCAATTTTGCGTTTAAGTTATTCGAAATATATTCAAAATTGGTAATTCAAAATTAGAAATTAAGTTATGGCTATCACTATCAAAACTGAAGAGGATATCAAGAAACTGCGGAAAGGTGGACGGCTTTTAGCTTTGATACTTGATGAGTTGGAAAAGGAAGTGATACCCGGTCGTTCGACGATCGATGTCGACGATCGAGCTATGGAGCTTTTGGAGGAGTATGATTTGGAGCCAATGATACTGGGCTATCAGCCAACTTTCGCTCCGCGCCCTTATCCAGCCGCTACTTGTGTTTCCATTAACGATGTGGTGGTACACGGTATTCCCAACGAAAATCCACAAATTTTTAAAGACGGAGATGTGATTTCGGTCGACTTAGTGATTGGCTATCAAGGAGTGATACTAGACTCAGCCAGGACTGTTATCTGTGGAGAGGGGAGTAACGAGGCAAAAGAGTTGCTGGCAGTGACGGCGGCGGCGCTTCGCGCCGCCGTGGAAGCGGCCCATCCTGGCGCCCAAGTATCAGCCATTGGCGCGGCTATCGAAAAAGTGGTTCCTAAGGGCTACAGCATTGTCGAGGCTCTCTGTGGCCATGGCGTAGGCTATGCTCTCCACGAAGAGCCTCAGGTGCCCAATTATGTGCAAAAAGGCAACCCCGGCCCAATTTTGAAGCCAGGCATGGTCTTGGCTATCGAGCCGATGATAATTAGGGGCGGCAAAGACGTCGTTTTTGATGAAGACGACGGCTACACTGTCCGCTCAGTCGACGGTGGCATCTCTGCTCATATGGAGCATACAGTTTTGATAACCAAAGACGATCCAGAGATATTGACCGAGAGCAAAGGATAGTATTGAATTTCAAATTTTCAATTTCTAATTTCGAATCAATGCTTTAATTTTTAATTTCTCAATGTTTTAAACATTCTAGTATTCGAATTTTATTCGAAATTCATCATTCGAAATTATGTTGGCAATATAAAGCCATTTCAGGGATACCTTATTACATAGGTGTCAACCACACACTTTGATTTCTCATTCTTTCTGTGTTATTGTCACGACGCTTATAACGAATAATTTTTTATGCATAAACAACCCCACCAAGAACGATCCCTTGTTATTTTAAAACCGGACACCGTCCAACGCTCGTTGGTGGGTGAGATAATCAAGCGATTTGAACATACCGGCCTGAAGATTTCGGCCATGAAGATGGTTGTGCCGACCGAAGCCCAGCTCCTTGAACACTACAACAAAACCGACGAGTGGTATGAGCGCAAAGGCAAGGGTATTATCGAAGATTTGAAGTCCCAAGGTAAGGAAATTACCGAAGAGCCTATTGAGTACGGCAAGGATATCATTCGCACTATTGTTAAGTACATGACTGCTGCTCCGGTCGTCACCATGATTCTTGAAGGTAACCAGGCTTGCGCGGTTATCACCAAAGTGGTGGGGACTACCGAGCCAGCCACTTCCGACGTCGGTACTATTCGCGGTGACTACACTGTCGACTCATACTCTCACGCTACCTATGAAAACCGCGCGGTGCGCAACTTGGTGCATCAGTCTGAGTCTCCCGAAGAGGCTGAGCGCGAAATAAAGATTTGGTTCAAGGAAGAAGAAATAATGAAGTATGTGACTGCTCAGGAACGCATTATGTACGATGTAAACTTCGACGGTACCAACGACTAAACCCCAAAAATCAGGTAAAACCTAGGACTTCAGGATTTTTATTCAGTCGCCGTAGTAGTATCTACGTCACCACAGAGAGTACTTCAGAAAATATAGTCGTGTGCGCACTCCTTATTTTCTTGGTCGCTTCCTCATAAAAATCCTTCCAGTCCAGTGGTTTTCCTCCGATTTTGAGTGTTTATATTGAGAATTGTTCAATATATAAAAGGTTTTCTCGAATATCTAAAGCAGGTGCGACACGCAAGTGTCGCGTCTCTTTTTATTTGTGGTAACATTATAAGTGAACCGCTGCGCATGTTCCGAGTTAATTCAAATGTCAGGGCTGCTTGAAGACGCGATGATATATGAGAACCCTTTGGGATTTCAGACCATCATTGGTAATGGCGCCCACCTGGAATGCTTCCGGGGACATGCGAGTGGTTCATGTACCATCCCTAATTAACGCTTTCACAATAAGTT
>JBBDVD010000053.1:11202-14243 GCA_040903565.1 Minisyncoccota bacterium | reverse complement strand
GAGGCTGAAGCGAAGTTTTGTAGCCGCAATTATGGGTGAACGGTGGAATGGTTAATTAGGGGTGGTACGCAAAGCTCCGTCACCTGGCGGAGCTTTTGTTATCGAACTTCATCCATTTGCGCAAGTCAGATATAATATTGAAGTGATAAAAACAACCACTATCATATTTGTAATTACAGCCAGCGTCTTCGCTGTGACTCACTACCTGTCAGTCGAGCTCTATCTTTACTGGCGATATCTTTGGCTCGATATTCCGATGCATCTAATCGGCGGTAGTGTAGTTGCTCTGGGGTATCTCTCAATCCGTGATTTTGTTCCTAAGTTACCGGCTCATTGGTTTATATTTGTTCCGACCATGATTTTTGTCCTCACCGTCGCGATTTTGTGGGAAGTGTTTGAAGCTGTGGCCGGGATAGTCGTGCAGAATAGTTCTATGATTAGTACCGTGGCCGACGTTATCTTTGGTCTACTTGGTGGCGCAATTGGTTATTTGGTTGGTTCTAGAATTAAAGAAATCATATGAGTTCCAAGTTAGGTTTTTATGGCGGGGTAGGGAGCGTGACTGGCGCCAATTTCATGCTCGACACCGGCCAGGTAAAAATTTTGGTTGACTGCGGTTTGGTGCAGGGCGACCGTTTTCAAATGAAGGTTAACGCCGAACCTTTCCCGTATGATCCAAGCGAGGTCGATTTTCTTTTAGTTACCCATGCTCACGCTGACCATATTGGGCGGATTCCAAAGCTCGTCAAGGACGGCTTTAAAGGCAAGATATATTCCACCGAACCGACCAAGGCATTATCGGCAGTGATGTTTGAGGACGCTTTCAAGGTGATGACTTTTGAATCAGAGCGTTATGACGAGCCGGTCCTTTATGAAAAAGAGGATATATACAACGCTCTGTCTCTCTGGGACACAGCCGAATATGAAAAGGGTATTGAACTCAAGGATGGAGTGAAGGCCGTCTTCAAAGACGTTGGACACATCCTCGGTTCGGCTTCTATTACACTTTCTCGAGGTGGCAAGGCGGTCGCTTTTAGCGGGGACATTGGCAACGTTCCACAACCACTTTTGAATCCGCCGGTTATTCCGAAAGACTACGACTACTTGGTGATGGAGAGTGTCTACGGCGACCGTCTTCACGAAGAGGTAGAAGAACGCACCGATCTACTTAAGCTCCACATCGAAGATACTATCAAAAAGCAGGGCACTCTCATCATTCCGGCCTTTTCGCTCGAGCGCACACAAGGGATGCTACTTGAGATAAATAACTTGGTGGAGTCGGGCGCAGTCCCACCAATTGCTACTTTTCTTGACTCGCCACTTGCTATCGCCGTCACCGACATCTATCGAGAGCGGAAACAATATCTAAAAGACGAAGTGCGCGAGCAGATAGAAAAAGGCGATAATATTTTTGATTTTCCAAAGTTAAAATTCACCAAAACCGTATCTGCCTCCAGCGAAATAGGAAAGACGAAAGGTGCAAAAATAATCATTGCTGGCAGTGGTATGTCTCATGGTGGGCGGATACTTTCTCATGAGAAGAACTTCCTCGGCGACCCGAAGAACATCTTACTGCTGGTTGGTTACCAATCAGTCGGTTCTATTGGTCGCAAGTTGCAAGACGGCGCCAAGCAGATAACTATCGATGGTGCCAAAGTGAAGGTCCGCGCCAAAATAGCTCAAATCCGCGGCTGGTCGGGCCATGCCGACCGCGACCAGCTAGTCGACTTCGTGGCAGAGGGTGGAGAAAAAGCTAAACAAGTTTTTGTGGCTATGGGTGAAGAACGTTCGTCGCTCTTCTTGGTCCAGCGCTTGCGTGATTACCTGGGAGTAAACGCCGTAGCCCCAAGCCAAGGAGAGGTGGTAGAGATAGAGTTTTAATTCATAAAGTAAACAACCACCGGACTTAGGTCCGGTGGTTGTTTACTAAAACTTTTATAAATCGGAAGAAATCCTAGATTTTACCCGATTTTGGAAGTTTTATTTAACTTGGTCGACAATTCTTGTGAAAGCTGCTGGTCGGTCCTTAGCTAGAGTAGCCAAGATTTTGCGGTCTACAGCGATACCTTTATCGCTTAGGGCCTTGATGAAGCGGCTGTACTTAAGACCGTGAGCCATAAGAGCGGCGTTGATTCGGACTATCCAAAGACGACGGAAGTCGTTCTTCTTATCCTTGCGGTGAGCAAAGCTGTAGAGCTTGGCGTGGTGGATAGCCTCAATAGCTTGCTTCTTTTTCTTGGAGCGGCCAAAGCGGTAGCCTTTTACTTGTTCTAGGATATTGCGACGGCGCTTCTGGGCCATCAATCCTCCTTTTACACGTGACATATTATTAGGGTTTAGGGGTTAGGTTGTAGGTTTTAGAAAATTGTTAAAACTTTCAGACTAATGTAAATCCGACGAGTTGCCAGAAGCTTACTTAGTTGTGGGAGTTTTAGGGAGGAAGCGGCGGGTTATACGTTTACTAAGATTCAAAAGCTGAGTACGTTTGCGACTAAGGCGCTTCTGGCCGGTCTGGCGAGCATTGAAGTGGTTCTGACCAGGCTTACGAGCAACAAGCTTGCCGTTCTTGGTGACCTTTATGCGCTTAGTATAAGATTTATTGGTTTTCATAGTGATTTATGGAATCGGCGCATTTCTTTGTTGCGCTTCGGAAAATGATGTTCGCTGGTCTAATGCGTCCCGCTCTCATCATTTTCCGAAGCCCACCTCGAACTGCATCCAATTCCATAAATCACTGCAGTTGAGGGCTCGGGGTTCTCTGCCGTAGAAGCGACAAAAGTGGTTAGAAATATACCGCAAAACCCTTCTTAAATCAACCCCCACACCTATCGTCTCGTGGTTTTGCGGATACCAGTTTCTACCAGTGGTAAATTACCCTCCGTAGTAGTCTTTGACAGTACAAGGGTAAGTTGATGGCAAAACGTAGCGACGAGACGATAGGTGTGGGGGTCAACCCCAATCTTATTATACGAGACCCCTTTCCACTAGTGGTAAATTACCCTCCGTAGTAGTCTTTGACAGTACAAGGGTAAGTTGATGGC
>JBBDVD010000053.1:0-11102 GCA_040903565.1 Minisyncoccota bacterium | reverse complement strand
CGTAGCGACGAGACGATAGGTGTGGGGGTCAACCCCAATCTTATTATACGAGACCACTTTCCAAAAGCTCGTCCAGGGACTTTTTCTTCGAACGATGATCCAGTTTTGAGGGGTCTTCAACCTTTTCTTTCTTGTTTACCTTGACTTCCTCCAATTCCTTTCCTGGTTCATACTTCGCCTTACCGTCACGCTCTAGGGTAACAGTATAGCCCTTAGGGCTTTTCTTGATATCGTCGGCCAGTTTGTATTCTATCGGGATAATTTTGAGAAAACGCTGCAATCGGTCTTTAAGGAAGGCCTCTTCCATATATTTATAACGGCCAGAGAGAAACAGGTCGACTTTCACCCGGTGTCCTTCGGAGAGCCACTCAGCCGTGCGGCGAGCCTTGAGCTGTTGGTCGTGTTCGCCAGTAATGACCTTCACTTGCACGGACTTGGTTTCAGTAACGTGAGACTTGGCTTTCACCTCGCTTTTCTTGCGCTTAGTGTCGTAGCGATATTGACCGAAATCGGTAATTTTAGCTACGGGCGGTTTGGCATTAGGAGAGATTTCTATCAAGTCGAGTCCAGCTTCGTCGGCTGCCTTCAGAGCTTCATCACGAGAAAGTACGCCCAGGTTTTCACCCTTAGCACCAATTACACGAAGCTCGCTAGCTCGAATAGCCGCGTTGATGCGCGTTTTGTCTTTTTGACTGAAGTATGGTCGAGGTTTGTTCAGATGAATGGGTCTTAATTTTTAATAAGTTCTCGGATATGGCTTATTTTGCTAACAAGTATACCACAAATTGGGGATAAGGGAATAGGGTTTACCTATCCTCATGTCGGTACGGTTAGGTACTCCTTACTTCTGTGTCAAATGGTAAGCACATTTGCAGCCGTTTGGTTTAATATATTCGTCGAAGTGCGCTTTGCCGTAATGATAGGTGAGTTCCTCACCGGCTTTAATGTTTCTCTTTGCCTCAATGCCGATTTCATTGGTGTCGGTATAGTGGACAGGCTCGCAGTTGGGGCGGCAAGAGTGGTTGATATACCGAGCCATGTTAGAACGAACAGAGCCATCAATAGTCCATTTGTCATCGAGTTCAAACAGATAGCGGTTAGGTTTTTTGTCGGCTTCTTCTTCGGTGATTTTCTTTCCTTTGTATTCGATCACTAAATCACCCTTCTCCCAATCGCGTAGAGTTCGGAGGCCAAAACCGGCGCTGCTTTTAAAAACCTTAAAATCTTTTTTCGTTGTTGGCATACCCTGTAGTGAAATTTCAGCTTGCACGCTGTTTGTAAAAATATTCTTTTAATCTTCTTTTTAGCAATCTGTTTCCTTGTGTAGTTTTTAGATATTTCTCACGACGGCGTGCATCAGCCTCCTCGATACAGGCTTCGTAATATATACATTTCCATTTATTACCTTTCGTAGAGAAATTTTTTCCTTGATTATGTTCCTCAAGACGCTTTTTTAGATCAGAGGTATAACCTTTATAAATTTCGTTTGTATCCGTGCTTATAACGTATACATAGAACATAATCAAGCTGAAATTCTACTACAGGGATAATGCGCGTGATTGTATCACGTTATCCAGTCGGAGCGAGAATGGTTGACATTTATTGAGCTATAATCAGTCATGTAAGTTGAGTTGATTTATAAATTAAACGAATAGTCATGGATAATAACAATAACTCTGGAGTCAATACTCTATTGATAGTAGTCGTCTTAGTACTTGTTGTTGGTTTTGGGGTTTGGTACTTTATGGGCGGGACTACTGAAGTTCCATCTGAAGAACCTGACGCAAGTCTCGACTTAAACATAGGCGGTGAAGGGGAAGGGGAAGGGACGAATGAGTAATATCCAAGAAACAAAAAAGCCGCGGAGTATCCTCCGCGGCCTTTTTGCTTTCAACCGGATAGTTTTAAATATGGTTTTTTATCCAAGTAGTTATCTCTGGCCAGGAGTGCATGCGATGCGTGCCATTTGGCGTTTCTTCTTGGTTCCAAGGCCGATCAGGGATAATCGCTACAATACCCGCTTCTGCTACATCCCGCGCGTGTCGCAGAGCGTCGTCAATCAATAACCCGGCACCTATTTCACGACATACTTCGGCTTTGCTCCTAACTCTACTGCCTCCGCCCGCGGCGTAAATATTTGTGAAATGAAAGCCGGTAAATGTGTCGGGCAGATGTTTTAAGATCCATGACATTGTCACCTCTTTAACATGATTCGGACGACTGGTTACTATATGGAGAGAGTAGTCTTTGGAGAGATCGGTGATTGCTTCCAGTGCGCCGGCGACAGGACTAGCTAGTCCATGTTCCAGTGACACATAAAACTCTTTCGCCCTTTCAGTCATTGTAGATTTATTGTTGCCGTACAATATCTCCCAATCGTCGTAGCGGGTAAGCTGGTCGTAGGTAAGGGTCGTGCCGTATTTTTGGTTATGGAACCCCATGAAGCACCTGTTGAAGTCCATCACGACGTCATCAAAATCAACCGAAATAGTTTTCCTTGCCATTTTCAGATAGATTTTACCACGTTGTAGAATACCCTTCGAGTAGACCTTGGTTTGTCTGCTAGAATGTACGGATTATGTTTGACTGGATTGTAGGGGTTATCGCCAGTAGCGGATACGTGGGCATTTTCTTTTTGTTGGTTCTGGAAAATATATTTCCGCCTATCCCCTCGGAACTGATAATTCCGCTGGCTGGATATTCGGCCGCCCAAGGTGAATTAAACGTTTTCTTAGTTATTGCGGTAGCGACTTTGGGTGCGGTGACAGGAGCATTACCTTGGTATTATCTTGGAAAAATCTTTGGTTTGGAAAGGTTGAAGAAAATGTCACTTTCCTATGGTCGTATTCTGACCCTTTCACCCGATGATATTGATAGCGCTGAAGGATGGTTCCTGAAACATGGACGGGTGGCGGTGTTGTTTGGCCGCTTGATACCGGGTGTTAGAACGCTCATATCAGTTCCAGCCGGTATAGCGCGAATGCCTATGCCCACATTTCTTCTATACACGACCATCGGGTCAGCGATTTGGAATACTGCTTTGGTATCTCTCGGATATTTCCTAGGCAACCAACACGAACAAATTAGCGGTTACCTCGGCCCCGTCTCCGACGCTGTAATTCTGCTGATAGTAGCTATCTATGTCTACAGATTTATGACTTTCGGCAAAAAGCAGAAGGAGGTTTAATTAAGTATTTTTTACATCACGTATGACTAATATTGTAGGAATAGTTGGTAGTTTGAGAAAAAGTTCTTATAACCGAGCCCTTATGAACGCTTTCATCAAACAGGCACCTAGTGAGGTTTCAATACACGTTGCCGAGATTAGCGACTTACCATTCTACAACGAAGATGTCGAAGAAAATGCTATTCCAGAAACTGTGCAAGGTTTGAAAAATAAAATAGAGGTAGCGGATGCGGTTATTATCGCGACCCCCGAATACAATCGGGGCACATCAGGGGTTTTAAAAAACGCCATCGACTGGCTTTCACGCCCTTCAGGACAAAACTCCCTAAAAGAAAAACTAGTTTTAATTATAGGTGCTTCGACTGGTGCTCGTGGCGCCGACGTGGCACAGTATGATTTAAAAAGGACCCTACTTTATATGAATGCCAGAGTCATGGGCCAACCAGAATTCTTCCTCGGACTAGCTAAGGAGAAATTTGACGACGAAGGTAATCTGATCGACGAAACCACAGCCAAACACATCAATAAGGCTCTGGAAGCACTGCTTGAAATGGTAGATCTAAAAAAGTAACGAAAATCTGCCCGCATTTTTGTGCGGGCAGATTTTCGTACTCGTGGAGATCTTTGTACCAAGTTGACCTAGTTTTTAAGGAAGCGTTAGCTGACTATAAAAACGGAAATGCCCTAGTGGTGAGAACCTCTTTAATTAAAATGGAGTGTGTAAATTTCTTGAAGGCGGTAGATTTGTGGTGAAATCTGCTACACTCAGATATATGAAAAATAAAATTGCGCTTGTACAAAATCCTCCTGCATATTTAGATAAAGAGAAAACCATTGCGTTAGTAGTTACATACATTGAAGAAGCTGCAAAAGAAGGAGCTTCACTTGTAGTTTTTCCTGAAGCGTATATTTCAGGGTACCCAACCTGGGTGTGGCGATTGCGTCCTGGTGGCGATATGGGTCTTGCTGGTGAAATACATGCGCGCATGGTCAAGTCTGCCGTTGACCTGTCTTCGTCTGATATGCAACCAATATTTGATATTGCAAAGAAATATGAAGTGACGGTCGTGATTGGAATGAACGAAGTAGATACTGAGTATAGTGGAAGCACCATCTTTAATACAGTAGTAACAATTGGTCCTGAAGGTACTATTTTAAATCGACATCGTAAGCTCATGCCAACGAATCCCGAAAGAATGGTGTGGGGAATGGGAGACGCGTCTGGTCTTCGAGTTGTCGACACACCAGTCGGACGCATTGGTACTTTAATCTGCTGGGAAAACTATATGCCACTTGCACGGTATGCGTTGTACGCACAAAAGCTCGACATCTTAGTTGCGCCAACATGGGACGTGGGAGAAGTGTGGCAGGCAAGTATGCGTCATATTGCACGAGAGGGTGGGTGTTGGGTACTTACAACAGCTACCGCGCTTGAGAGTTCTGATATGCCTGATAATTTTCCAGAAAGAGAAACAGTTTTTCCAAAAGACGAATGGATAAACGGGGGAGGAGCAATGGTGGTGAATCCATCAGGGTCTGTAGTAGAAGGTCCGCTTATGGAGAAAAAAGAAATTCTGTATGCAGAAGTCGATACTGATGCGTCGCAAAGGGCTCGTCGTTCGCTTGACGTTGCTGGTCATTACGCCCGCCCTGACATTTTCTCGCTTGAGGTAAATCGTGAAAAAAGTAAACCTATTGATCTCGACTAAATACACAACAAAAGCTTCTTGAGGAAGTTTTTTGTTTGAGGCTACTCAGGAAGTTCTTCACCTGAGCCCCCTGCTTCACTTGGAAGATCTTTAAACTTTGGCAACCCGTCCTTCATTGGGTGGACTGTTTCTTGGTAATTAACATGAAATGCTGGTATGAATGGGAATTCAGTAATAACAGCGGCAGGAACATCCACGAGTCCCATAGTAGGATGGTCGATGAATAGGTGGCCGCCACAGGTAGTGCACCACTTGCGGGAGCTCCCCGGTGTTTTGTTGAAAGTACCGATACTTTCTTCACCTTTGATAATTTTGATGTTTTCTGGTTTCCACAGAGTAAATGCACTCACGGGTCCAGCTGACCAATGTCGACATGAGTCACAGTGGCAGTGTGCCATAAGTTCAGGATTACCATTTAGTTTAAATTGTATGTTTCCACAAAAACAACTTCCTGAGTATTCAATTTCTTTATCCATAAATTTTAATTATAGTAATAGTTACTATCCAGTATACAGTGATTGAAGTTTTTGAATAAATATTGGAGATTCTCTGAGAAAATAGAGCAGTCTACTCTCATGATCAAGCTTCCATATTCTTCTATATATCCCCACCGAAAACACAAAACCACCCTAAGCGGGTGGCTGTGTTTTGGTAGAGATGGTGGAATTGACATACCAAGTCACTAATTCACTACGTTCATAAGTGCTTGCCGGCCCGGCTCGCCTGTTTTTCTTCTAAGGAAGAAAAACATAGCTCCGCCCGTGAGCCCTAATTTTCAAGAAGCGAAGCGGCTATGAAAATGGAAATGCCCCTGGGGTGCAATTCCGCACGTGACAGTGCGCAGGCACTGTCACTCCATCTCCACTTAAAAAACAAAAAGCGCCTAATGGCGCTAATGTTTTTACAAGTGGAGGAAACTACTCGATGTTAGAACCTGTTTGATTGAATCAGACGTATATAACTTCCTACAAATAGCGGAGGGGTGGGTGCGACCACAGACCGCTCTCCAGCCCACTCCGACGGGTGAACAATCTTCGATTAGAACCACTAGGAATAGTTAACAAACGTTAATATCATTCACAACACTAATATTACGAGCTTTTGAATATGTTAAGGATACTTGGTGTCAACATATATTCCATATGTGCCATAGCACGAGCAACCACTTTTATCTTTATGTGGGCGAATAACAGGGTCCATCGTTCTTCTTGTAAATTTTTTACCACAGTAATTACACTCATAAATATATTTGATTTCGTTGCGGATACTTCGAAATGAGCTTCTTGGTACTCGACGTCTTGAAGCACGTTCCGGCTTATTAGGGTCAAACAGATATGGATTTTCCGGAGCTTCACCCGCCTTTGAAAGTTCGATTTGATACTGCGGTTCGAACTTCTCTGTCGTATTTTCTATAGATTGAACATTCTCTGGAACAAAACATCTGATGCCAGGTGGATTGTTGCCCCCGCTCCGGTTAAAAACAAAGAAATACTCACGCTCGGCACCGTCTCTGCGTTGCAAGTACTTTAGCGAATATGGCTCGACCACTCTATCTTCGTTCTTGTATCGAATTTTTAAGACAGTTTGTGTACGTGCGGCATTCATTATGGGCATTCGTAAGTTTGCTGGAAAATAAGCAAATTGTGCATAACCGTTGTCTGAATAATCTGAAAACAAGCTGTCCATGTCAGCTACGAAAATTGCCACTGCGTCCTCGACGTTCATAAAGAATTGTTTTGCACATACAATAGATTTAACCCACTGCTCTTTGAAGTAATCGAAAGTAGTTTTGAGCAGAATATTTTTTAGAATATAAGGATTTCGAGAAAATATTGTTTTTTGTATGAAAGTTTGCACCACTTCCTCCTTATTGAGTGTGCCACCCAGAAGGCTAATTGAGTAAGCGTAGTCAAACAAATCCGGGGCATGTTGACGTTGCATTAGACATTTAAGCTTTGTGGCAATAATTTCTTCCAGTTTCATGCATCGGATGTTGCACGCAAGTTCTACAGCATCGGAGTATGGATGTATGAGTCTAACAGTTTGAAGGTCGAGTAAAACCTTATCAAAGCGTGTGACATCCATCGAAATTCGAAGCTTAATATGGTCAGCGTTTCCATAAAAGTCTTTGAAGTAAACTCTAACCTCATATACTTTTAAATCAGGCAGAGGTGTCTCGGTGGCGGTGAACTTCTCCTCAACTTTATTTTCATTTTGTACGAATTGGACACCAGCTTTATCGTGTATGAATGTACATACAGAATTGATTTCATCCAGAAGGTCCTTTTCTGATATGTCGCCAGGAATTCCGAAATCTAAATCGCTAGAGAAGCGAGTGTTTTCAAAATATCCTTTGCGCAGAGCATTCCCACCTTTTAGGAAAAGAGTATCCTTTAATTTACTTGAAGTGAATAAGCCAAAAAGTACCCAGCCAAAAACATAGTCTCGTTGCACATTTGAGGTGTGTATCTCAAACTCTTTAGCTTTAGTTTCAATTTCGCTGGCGTCTATCATGACTAGGTTTCAATTTCTAATGTACCCAACGCAGCAATCATAGGCAGTAATGTTGGAGACACTGCTTTCGAAAAGCTTTCAATTCTGTCGTAAATAGAAATATTGTCATCAGCACCCCCTTTTTCCTTTTTTCGTCTCTCTTCAAAATCTAGTAGAGAAATACCAAGCAGAACCATGCCATACTTGAATCTTGCCTCAAGAAGTCGCGGGTCAATTTTTGAATTCTCCTTAACTTCCATCTGCATGTATACGTTGTCCATATTGATAAAAAAGTCATACCCAGCATCTTCTCCTGCGTCGATTACTTTCAGGGCACTTTTTTCATCAAATCCATGTTTTTCCCATTCTTCCTTTCGTACTTCAATTGCATTTGGTATATCCAGATAAGATGGTTTCTGCCGGTCATTTCCACTGTCTTTATGAGATGGTTTTTTCCTATTCCCATTTACCCCCTTGCTCTTGTCTTCCTGAGCAGTAATTTGAATACAAAATTCGCTGGAAATGGCTTCAGCGCGAGTGTGGTCTATGACTTCTGTTTGGAAACAGAGAACGTCACCAACATTTGCGTTTGAAGGCAGACTAATTGTTAGTGTAGCAAGACCATTCCATAAATTTAATGTGTAATCTTCAATCGGTACTCCATTTATTTTCAGTGAAAGTTCCCCCGGCTCCTTGTCGCGGTTGAAATAATCATTGTTTGCATCAGTTTCGTATTGCATACGAAACTTCCGATTGAGAGGACAATTCTTAGCCTTCTCTTTAGGGTATTCTTTGGCTAAAGTGAAATAGGTAGGAAAAGTTTTTCCTTGAAATTCACCATGTTCGGTAACTCCTGTGAGGTTGAAGGGATTTTTTATTCTTACGCCCTGCATGAAGAGACTAGATAGAGAAGGGGATTTTTTAATTATATTTTCAAGAACATCCGCCAATGGTTTTGAGTCTTGCAGTTTATTTTCTATGTCTTCTCTGCGTCGCTTCTCACGGAGTGCTTTTAAGCCAGGATGGTTTTTTAGGACATCCTCAAGTTGATTTTCAATCTCGCTTTTTAAAGGGCCCTCCACTAAGCGGTCGCGACTATTCATAAATAGTTTTTCCTGCATACCCCTATCTAGTTTTGTGCAGTCAACTAAGACGAGGATGCTATCAGATAGATACGACATTCCTACCGCCTTTCGTTCAAAAAAACTTTTAGTAAGGGAACCATGCACCTGCCCGTTCACAGTGAAAATCACCCCCTCACTTTTTGCGTATTTCTCCCTCTGACCTTTTTGGAAGGCGTAAATGAGAAAATCCATTTTTTGTCCCTGAACATTTAATTCTCCAGAGCTAGGAAAATTTTCTTCAAGATTATCACGCTTGTCTTCGTCTAAGCGTACACTTAAACCTGATAAGACAATGTGATGAGATTGCCCCTTATAACCCTTCCTGCGTTCATAAAGAGTTATAGGTAATGCTATGTTTGGCATTAACAAAGATAGCCTGTAATACAAATCGAATTTTACATTTGTCTTTAGCCCAGTAAGGTCGTACTCGTATATTTTTATGAACGTACCGTGCTCTAACGGTGATTCGTACATAGCCGGATATTCACCAGGTAGTAAAGGTAAAGACTCAGCTGTAAAAGCCAAAATTTTATCGTTTGGAGCAAGATATCTTAGGACAGAACTACGCATACTTCCTGTGGGAGGCACACGCTTAATAACAGTAACTCCCCAGTGCGCATCCGTTGTCCCAATTTTTATTTTAGGATCTCTACGCGAAATTATGAGTTGCAAATTATGGTTTGGGCTGCCGAATCGAAATATTCCAGTGCCTCCCATACCAAATTTGCCTTGCACGAATTGCACCCTAGCCTTATTCGATTTTGTAAGGGAGAGAAAAGTTGTAGGGAAGCGGTCTGGAGACTGACCTTCACCCAAGTCAATAATTGAATAAGATGGTTTAGACTTCTCTCCAGTTGCCACTAAGCAAATATTTTCTGCGAGTCGTGCTCTAAATTTAGCATCAACACTCGATAGCTTGCCGTCATGAACACCAAAGTATTTCTTTTGTGCTTCTGCAATATTCTTCGGAGCCTCGGCACTGTCTGGCACAATGCCTTCTCTTAGACATTCTCTGATTAGCACAGCATCTACTGAGTTTATAATTTTCTCAACCAGCGCCGCGTCCGCACCACTTTGCTGATTACCACCTACAGACCAATTGCCGTCATTATTGTCGAGATTTTTCCATAGTGATTCGTCTGACCAAAGGCTGTGTTGTTCTAAGATGCGCACAACATCAGTCTCAGTTTCTGCTTTTGCCAATGAGAGTGCAAGTGTTTTAATGTCTTCGTTTTTCATAGTTTGAATTCTCGCTTTTTAGGAAAGTGGAACTTGGACTTCGTTTCTCTGACAGCTTTTTCTAGTTCAGAGAAAATTTTATTGATGTCTTCCTCAGTGTATTCGTAAACGCTTCGGTTAGAACAATTTCCCAAAACTTTTAACCGTTTTAGGACCCCATTAGTACGCATAGTAGCCAGACGTTTAAAACGGTCCCTGTTAGTTTCATTTTTCTTTTGATCTGCCATATCTTTATATATACACTAATAGCACCTCCTTTGCAAGGGCGTGCCGTATTTATGTAGGAAATGATACTCTTGTGAAGAAAACAACAGCGATTTACTTTCTTGGATGAAAGTAATACTATGTAAGTACAACTGAATATAAATGACCTAACCCTTATGGATTTTCTGTAAGGTATGGTCGAAAAACGATAGACACAAGAAAACCCGGCATCAGGGCGTGTCTATCGTTGTAGGGGGAAACTCCTACAGGAGCTTCGGCTCTCTTGGTGTCGGGCTTTGTTGTATCCGACCCTAGATTATTAGTAAGGATACAAATATGATTAAGAAAATTTTAATTGGAATTGGAGTACTTTTCGTTATCTTAATAATTGTTTCAATCAACTCAGCGTCAGACCGAGTGCAAGAGGTGGTTGAAAAGACTGAAACAGAAACGCAACCTGCACAAACTCAGGTTGAAGAGAAAAAAGTTGAGCCAGTGGTCGAAATTGCAACCTTGTATGGTAAGTCAATGAGTGAGCTTGCAAGCCAGTATGGTGTCGCACTTAATCAAGTTGGGAATCTGATTTTTGAAAACGATGACTACAAACTTCTGGTAGAGAGTAAGAATGGTGCGACTTCCGACTATGTGGAAGTGCAACTGAAATCTCTTGGTAGTTGCAACACCAGTCGCGTACAAGGTAAGGCAAATGATGCGTTAGGGTTAGTAGGTCTTAAACCAGGACTAAAGGGTAGTCCAACGAATCCGCAGTCAGGAATTAACATCGGAGCTGTCGAATATTGTGAGTACCCAAGCAACAGATACGCAGTAGGAGTATCTTGTATGTATGATGGTGGTTTATACGATGTGAGCCTTTCGCCACGCACGTATTGTAATTAGGGTGTCAATTCAGCTCTAATTTTGTAGAATGTAAGTATGTTGTTAATGAGAAACTCAAAACATAAAACACTGCTAGTTTTCATCTTTGGTACGTTGTTAGTCGTTGGACTAGTTGCACTATATTGGTTGCAGAAAGATGATATACAACTTAGTACAACCTTACGTGAGGGAAATATTGTCGAGGTAACTATTCCAGACGGACTCCGTAAAGAACAAACAGCAGATACCTTAGCAGGAGCACTCAATTGG
>JBBDVD010000052.1:0-4184 GCA_040903565.1 Minisyncoccota bacterium | reverse complement strand
ATGGAATATATCGGAGCAATCATCGCCAGAGCAAAGAAGCCAACCGTAGCACCAATCACCACCATCAATACGGGCTCGATAATGGTTGAAAGATCTTTGGTTTTACGCTCAACTTCATTCTCGTAAAAAATAGCCAATTCCTTAAGCATATCTCCAACTGAACCGGTCTCTTCGCCCACCATCATCATCTCGCCCACGAAGACAGGATAGAGTTTTTCGTTCTTCATAAACACTCCAGAAAGGGCTTCGCCCCTTTCAACAGCCTTCCTAGCTTCCGTCAAAACCGGTTTGTAATAAACATTTTGAACTACGTCTGTAGTTATCTCCAACGACCGCATCACATCCACTCCCGAAGTAAGCAAGGAAGAAAGCGTGCGCGCCGTGCGCGCTGCGTTTACTTCTTTCACCATCGTCCCAATTATCGGTAAGTGCAGAATAGTCCAATGCCACCCCAGTTTGCCAACGCGCGTCCGCAGGAGAAATATAAATCCAAAAATGACAGCAAACAGTCCGAGAAAAAACACCACCGTATTAGCGACCATAAAATCCGAAGCGGTAATGAGCGCCTTAGTAGTAGCCGGTAGATCCACCCCCATACCTTTAAAGGTACCGGTAATGGACGGCATGACATAAATCATCATCACAATCCCTATACCGCTCATAATAACCAAGACGATGGAAGGGTAGATCATGGCGCTCTTGATTCGTTTTCTAAGCGACGATGACCTTTCCATCTGCACTGACAGCAGCTTCAACGCCTCCGATAATCCTCCGCTTTCCTCTCCAGCCCGTACCATCGCTATATATAGGTGATCGAAAATCCGCGGGTGCGCCGCCAGAGCCTGATTAAACTGATCTCCTTTCTGGATTCTCTCTCGCACATCAGCCATTACCAATTTCAACCTCGGGTTGCGAGTCTGTCTCTCAATCACCGACAGCGCTCTTGAAAGGGGCAATCCGGCCGTAAGCATCCCGCTTAGATTTCTGGTCATCAGCACCAACTGATCGACGGATACGCGGCTAAGAAACGCGTTTATCCTATCCATATTGAAAAAATTCCTGACCGACCAACCGTCCGCCCGACTCACATTAGTAACCGTCGCGCCTTTCTGTCGAGCTATGTCATAAACCGCAAATCGATCCGCGGCCTCCACCGTTTCTTTGACGCTTTGCCCAGATTTAGTCGTACCTATATATGTAAACTTCATATGAATTTCTAATTTAAAGTTTTGAAAATTTTTACAAATTGGAGGAAATTCGACGGTTTGGAGGAATTTTGTTGACGGATCCTTAGATGGACTAAGGTGACCGAAACAAAATTCCGAAAACCTAGAATTTACCCAATTTTGGAAGTTTTATTCGTTGATGACCCGCAATACTTCCTCCAAAGAAGTAATGCCTCTGGCCGCCTTGTAAATTCCGTCCTCAAGCATGGTCAACATGCCTTCCCTTCTAGCTATCTCTTCTATCTCGTCGGCAGTGGCTCCGGCTATCACCTTCTCTTTAATGGATGAAGAAACGGTGAGGACCTCGTGGATTCCCAAACGACCTTTGTAGGCAACCTCGTCATCTATTCCTTCTTTCGGTCGATAAAAAGGAACAGACGACCAAGTGGCGTCTTTCTTAACCACGCCTTCCTCTTTCAGAGTCTCCAAGACCTTCTCCAAGTTACCGTGACGTTCGAGTTCTTTGCGCTCGTCAGCAGAAATAGTGTACGCTTCCTTCTCGTCGGTCAGCTTTCTCACCAATCGCTGTCCGACCGCTACCCTAAGAGTAGAGACGAGGAGAAAGGATTCAACACCCATTTCCAAAAGCCGCGCTACCGTGCCGGAGGCCGAGTTGGTATGAACCGTCGCCAACACCAGGTGACCGGTTAAAGCCGCGTTGATCGCCAGATTGGCTGTTTCTTGGTCGCGGATTTCCCCCACCATAATAATGTCGGGGTCTTGGCGCATCAGAGAGCGTAACCCGTTGGCAAACGTAAAGCCAATATCAGGCTTCACCTGAGTCTGGTTGACTCTCGGCATTTGATACTCGATTGGGTCTTCAATGGTAGAGATATTTACTTGGGGAGTATTGAGAAGGTCCAAAACCGTGTAGAGGGTAGTTGTCTTACCGCTTCCTGTCGGCCCGGTTACTAAGATGATTCCGGTGGTCTGCTTCATCGCGCCGTGTACTCGCTCGAGGGAAGTGCCGTGAAAGCCAATGCCTTCTAGCGTGAAGCCGCTGCGATTTTCGCGCAAAAGACGCATCACTACCTTCTCGCCAAAGAAGATGGGCAGCATCGACACGCGGAAGGAAACTCTCTGGCCGTCCATCTCCATCTTGAAGCGACCATCTTGCGGCAAGCGCTTTTCGTCGAGCTTCAAATTAGAAAGGACTTTGATACGCGCCACAATACTCGAAGCCGCGATCTTTGGCAGGGTCATCGCATCATGCAAGATGCCGTCGATACGGTAACGCACCAGCAATTCTTCCTCCATCGGCTCGATATGAATATCAGAAGCGCCTTGAATGATGGCATGGCGCAGAAGGGTATCGACTATCCGCACCACCGGCAAGTCTTCAGCCATCTTTTTAAGGTCGGCCTCATTGACGTCGTCGGGATTTTCGGCCACATGCTTCAGCGCCGCCGCGTCGCCGGCAATGATGTCGCCAAATTCATCCTTGAGAGTTTTTTGGTAATGTAAAAGCGCCTCGCGAATACTCTCGCCGTCAGTCAGGCGGGGTAATATCTTTAACCCTACTTTCTTTTTAATAAAATCAATAGCCGGCAAGTCGGCGGTATTGAGCATGGCTACCTCCAGACCCTTTTCGCTCTTGTGAAAGGCGACTATGTTGTGGTTGCGAGCAATCGGTTCAGGGATGAGAGAGAGAATGTCGAAGTCGATTTTTTGGCCACGGAGAGAGACGAAGGGTATGCCAAGAATGTATGATTCGATTCTTCTAAGGTCATCCTCTTTCAAGTACCCACCAGAAAGAAGCGCGTCTGATAGCGGGCGGCCTTCGCGACTGGCAGATTGCTCAGCTGAAGCCAAGTCGGTTTTGGAGACCAAGCCCGAATCGGCAATAAAACGTTTTAATTGTGAATCTTGTATACGCACGATACCTCCATAAGCGGATATTCACATCCGCTTCTTCACAACAGTATACCAGTAGCCAGCCCGTACAACATGAAAGGCTGTTTAAATCTGGGAATCAGTCCTGTTATCTTACAAGATAACCGAACAAAGTTAATTCGGAGTTACCGGTTACTTCCCTTTTGGCTCTTTCTTCTTTTCTTTGATACCGGCGTTTTTGACCACCCCTTCAAGTCGAGAGGCGACCCGGTCGGGAGTGCGCTTGGTTTCCGCAAAAGGGATGCTCGGCCGGCCGGTGTTTCGTTTTTGTTTTGTCATATAAACTCCAAGACGCAAAAAGGGCCAGTCGATTACATTTAAATTTTAAATGTATTTAAATGTATCTGAGCTTTTGGAAAGCGATAAATAATTATGTTTCCGGGAAGGTCGGTAGAACACGCACTGTGGATGACGCTTCAACGCTACCACCGGCATTCTCACAACGAAGTGTATATGTTATTTCACCGAAGATAGGGCTAGGTGGCAAGTCCCCACTTTTTCATACACTCTCTGCTCCGAGAATCGACGGGGCTGGTGTTTTTACCCACAAACAAAAGACCGAAGCGCAAGCGCTTCGGTCAAAATTCTAGTTTGAGCTATTAATGAGCTCTCTAATCTGCCCCGCACCACGGAGCATGTCCTCGGAAACCTCTAGCGAAGCTGCCGAAAAAGTCGAAATGGGGCCATTGATCTCCTTCAGACGGGCATCGTAGGCCATGAGTCCGGAGACAATCAACAGCACCCCGAGGGCGGACATAACAAGGTTATAGGTCAAGGTACGCATTACATTCCCTTTCACTGTATTATCCTTAATAATAGCATATTACTTCGAAAAAGTCAACCCCCTGTAATGTTTCAATACCTTGGAACCACCCTAACCACAACAAAGTTTGCGGGCTAACTGCAACACATAAATGACTGCATGATGTGGTCATATGTCACATACCCACATTGGATCAAAGGATTAGTCGTCTTTGGAGCTTAAAGCGGCGCGGCGGAGCCGCGCCGCCGCCATCTCTTCCTTAAATACACCTTTACTTATAATCGATGATAAGTAAAAACGTC
>JBBDVD010000051.1:0-4425 GCA_040903565.1 Minisyncoccota bacterium | reverse complement strand
GTGCCTGTTTCTAAAAAAACCAACATGGCTCCGCCGGCGGTCGACATAAAACCAAACTTGGTATCAAGACCAAGCGAGCGGATAGCGGCGACAGTGTCTCCGCCGCCGACTACGCTGTAAGCGTCAGACTTTGAGATGGTTCGCGCTAACATTTCAGTGCCGAGGGAAAAACCTTTTTCAAAATTACCCAACGGACCATTCCACAAAATAGTTTTTGCCCCTTGGACCATCTCTTCCAATTCCTTAAGAGCCGTTGGACCAATATCCATAATCACTTCGTCGCTCCCCACGCCGCGTGCACCTACCTCCCTCCGGCCTTCCGGACCGTCAACCACCACATCGGTTGGTGACACAACTCGCGGATTGGTAAGTAACTCATTACCGGAAAGATCGACTTCAGACACTAGCGATGTACCCACCTCAAAACCTTTGGCTTTGAAAATGTCATTGGCCAGTGCACCGCCAATGAACACTCGGTCATACAAAGAAGTGTACCGCTCTACTAGCGGCATCTTAGTGTCAAACTTTGCTCCACCAAGAATAAACACTGAAGGAGACTGCGGTTTCATTGCTTGACTAAGCCCTTGATATTCACGCCAAAAGCTTTTCCCAAAATAACTCGGTAGATACTTAGGGACACCAACGATAGAAGCGTGTTCACGGTGGGAATCAGAAAAAGCATCGTTTACATATACGTCTGCCAATGAAGCCAACTCCTTGGCAAAATCAATATCTGAAGCAGTTTCGCGCGGATCGCGACGAAGATTTTCTAGGAGGACGGCTTCGCCGTCCTCCAAAGAGTCAACCTGTTCTCTCCCGCCTCCCTCCAACTCTCCACCCCACCTAACTCCAGCTTTCTCTGCTAGAAAATCAGCAATCGGCTTAAGTGATTCTTCTGCACCCTTTCCAATATGACCGATAATAACCACTCTGGCGCCCTCCTTTTTTAAAAACTCGATCGTCGGCAAAGCTTGCTCGAGTCGGAAAGTCTCAGCCACTACTCCATTCGCTACTGGCGCGTTTAAAGACGCGCGCAACAAAACCCGCTTACCCTTCAGTCCTTTAATATCTTCAACCAAAGGTAGTCGAGTATTTGACACCTCTTTACCAAAAAATCCTTTAAGCCAATCGAGCATACTTGTCAGCAATCTTTATTATTTCTATAAACTTCTTCGCCTCCAAAGAAGCTCCACCAACCAAAAAACCGTCGGCTTTACCTCCCTTCAATAACTCCTCGGCATTATCGGGACTGACCGATCCTCCATAGATGATTCGGACACTCTCCGCTTCTTTGCGACCATAGATATCTGATAATACTTTTTGAATAAACAGTTTCATCTCCTCAACGTCGGCCGCTCCCGCGTTGTTTTGCGTACCAATAGCCCAGACCGGTTCGTAGGCAATGATAACATTTTTCAAATCAGCCGATTTTACGCCAGCCAAGTCCATCTCCAACTGCTCTTCCACCATATTAAAATAGTCGCCGGAACCGTCACGTTCACGCTCCCCTATACACAAAATCGCAGCGGAGCGAACAGCCAAAAGCGCTCGCAGTTTTTGATTGATAAGCTCGTCGGTCTCGCCCAGACTCCGTCGCTCGCTATGTCCAACGATAGAACATTTAACTCCAACGGAACGTAGCTGCGCCGCTGAGATTTCGCCGGTATGGGCGCCACCTTCTTCTGGGGAAACATCCTGCGCTACAAAATCAATCTTTTGGGGAGAGGCCAATTCCATCAAGTCAGCGATGAATAACAAAGGTGACGCAATAGCCACATTGACGTCTTTGGTCTTTACCTTGATTCCTTTTTGTATATCAACAAACAGCTTCTCGGCTCTAACTACAGTGGCGGGATTCTGCTTCCAGTTACCAACAATCAATGGGCGTTTTTTCTTCATGTAGATATTTTAACATGAACAGCCAAACCTATTCCGCCCCGCTAAATCTCACTCCAATCACTAATGCTCCAGGAGCCGGAGGGGCCGCTGATGAAATTTGGATCGGCCAAACCGGATTCATATTGCACCACCGTGCTACCAGACATCACGATCTTCTCCGCCGTAGCTTGTTTCGCGTGGGCGCTGCCGGAAAAAACCAAGTGACCTTTTTGAGCATTCAATATCACCGATCCAGCCGATCCATTAACGTTAACAGCAGGATTGCCACCGCAAGAACCGCTGATAGGGCAAGCACTGGTTGTTACTACCAACATATAGCTACCTACCTGACCGTTGCCGTTAAATTGGGCGCTGCCTCCGCCACTAATGCGACCATCAGACACTATGATGCCGCTATTGGTACCGTATGAATCAGCCAATTTGATAATCCCACTGCCCGAAAGGGTCACGTTTCCTGTTACCCATAGGGTGCCATTGATGGTAAGTTGAGCACTGTTTCCGACGGTCAGATTTCCTTCTATTTTTCGGGGTCCGATGCTCGCATGTGTTGACCCGGTATAACTGACGTCACCGGAGGTTACCCCACCAGCTTCTGCTTCTGCTTTCCAGGCCGCGATATTGCCGTCTGATATTGGTAGTGGTTGTGGGACGGGGTCTGGTCTGGAGGTATCACAAGGTTTGTTTATGTAAGTCCCTCCTTGGCAGTGTAAAGTGCCACCCACATCTGCCCCATGAACATTATGAGCCCAAGCATTCTCTCCGATATCAATATCTCCGATAGATGTCCCGCCATCTATCTTACCCGTTTCCCCGCCAACAAATAAATCAAAATACATATCCAGTCCCGACGGGTTGGTATTGTTCCACGAACTACCGCCAAAAACCCCTGTCTTGGCCACCCCACCAGCATAACCATCCTGATTCGCTCCCAACATATAGTATGAATTCCAGGTATTTTGCGTATCCAAAACCAACCAGTAAGTAGTGCCGGGAGTCAAAACCGGCTGAGTATCGAAAGGCAAAGAAATGTGGTTATAAGAAGTTGTGACTTGCGAGGCAGGAATCACGACCGAAGCTAAAGTAGTGTTTCCCGGCCGGCTACTGGTATTGGTGGTGAGACGAAGAGTAACGTCGTTCATCCAAACATTGGCATATTTTCTGATGTATAGGCGAACACTCGTAACTGGCGTGGTAGTAGAGACAGTGAAACTCTGGGCGGCATCCTCGGGTTTCTTATCATTAGAGGTAAGCTGGCCGCCGAAAAGTATTTCCTGCGGTGCCGGCAATGCACCGCTATTGCTTTGGTGCAAAGTTGGATCTGCTCCGCTGGCAGCCGTGGCTGAACCGGTGATATAAGTACTACCGCCACCAATTATATTGCCGTTAGCGTACACATTTCCTTCAATGCCAGAACTTCCGGACATCTCAATCCCGCCTCGACCGGTTTGTAACCCGTAGTTGAAACTCACGCCCGTGCTCTCCGCAACATCTACTTTGAGTCTGCGGGTGACATTCTCCACTTCCGACTCTACCTGCACTGTGCGCCCGGAAAAAGTAGTGGACACCGAAACCTCAGTCTCTATACCTCCAACAGTAATGACTTCATATGAGGGGACAGACATCTGGTTTTTCATCTTGTATAGAACCTCGTCTATCGAACTGTTGGCGGCCACGAACGCTTGCTTGGAATGAAGAATGTTGTTAGTCGCTCTGTTAGTCGACAATAAAGGGTTAGCTAGAGCGTAAACTACAAAAGTCGACACCGTAACAAAAATCAACGTGTTTAAAATCACCACATAACCCCCTTGTCTGGAGTTAAAGACTTTTCCTTTTTCTGAAAAAAAGTCGGACTTCTCACAAAACTGGATGCAGGTGTGCTGTTTGCAAGATCTTTCAAGAGCGAACGACCAAGAAAATAAGGAGCGCGGGTGCGCGACTATATTTTCTGAAGTACTCTTGTGGTGCCGTATATGAGCATACGGTGACGAGTGAAAGATCTGAAAACAGTGCAGATGCGCCAATTTTGTGAGAAGTTTATTATTCATAAGAACGTCTGAGTATAACTAATCCCGGATAAGTTTTGGTAACCAATTCTCCGCGCAACGGATAGGTTAGGTCCATCTCGTACCGCACGGCATAGGATATCGGCGTAACTATTTGGACAAATAAAAATTTGGAGACCAGAATATCATCGGACGTCATCAAGGTGTCAACATCATCAATAGTCATTACCACCCTGTCATTTTCCAGCCAGAAAGTTTTCTCGCTCATGACCGAGTCTACGTAAGTTTGAATTGTCAGCTGACCATGCGTAGTATTGAATATACTTTGCGACTGATCAATCGAAGCCCCTGAGCGCATTTCGGTAGCTAAGACTTGCATGAGAGTATTGGCCGCCCTATCGGCGCGAGCGGCTGTCAGCATAGAGCTATAGAATCCATAGACGGTGTACATGACGTAAGAAAGAGCCAGCAGGATAACAGTCATGCTAGCAAGATAAACCAATATCTCAATCAGAGAAAACCC
>JBBDVD010000050.1:11120-26236 GCA_040903565.1 Minisyncoccota bacterium | reverse complement strand
ATCTATCTAACTCCATGTCCTTTACGACTTTCTACTTTAGAAACTTTTAAACTGAACCATGTCGGCCCAGTTGCGGCCAGATTTAACCTCGACCTCTATCGGCACCCCTTCAGTGTCGTGGCTATCCAATACGTCAGACATTATTTTCTTTAGACTTGGCACAATTTCGTCGACTGAATCCTTTTTTACTTCAAAGACCAGCTCGTCATGCACCTGAAGCAAAACTCGAGCCTTCTCTTGAAGATTGTTTTTCTTCAGGTAGTCAGTGATGCGGACTAGGGCGATACGTAAAATATCTCCCTCCGTACCTTGAATAGGCGCGTTAATCGCCATTCTCTCCGCGCTGGCGCGAATAAACGACGCGACGGAACTTATGCCCGGAAAGTATCGGCGGCGTCCGAACATGGTTTTTGTGTAGCCATGGTTACGCGCGAAACTCTTTGTCTCTTCCAGGTATTCCGCTAGCCGTGTAAAAGTGTTGAAGTAGGCGTTTAAGAATTCCTGTGCTGCCTCGCGAGTAGTTCCTTCCCCCAAGTTAACCCTAAGAGCATTTACCCCCATGCCGTAGAGAATGCCGAAGTTAATGACCTTGGCCTTTCGACGCATATCAGGAGTTACTTCACTTTCCGGAACCCCAAAGACTCTGGAGGCCACTCCCGTATGAACATCCTGTCCATTTTTGAATATGTCTATCAACCGTTCATCTCCCGAAAGGATGGCGGCGATGCGCAATTCTATCTGTGAGTAGTCGATAGCTACCAGTGTGTAACCTTCGGCCGGAATAAACGCCCGCCGAACAGACCTTCCTTCTTCGCTTCTAATCGGAATGTTTTGAAGGTTGGGATCTTTCGAGCCAACCCGCCCGGTCACCGTACCGGTCGGCAAAAAGGTGGTGCGCAACCGACCGTCTTTCCCGACCATTTTTGGTAGATTATCGACATAGGTCGAGACCAGTTTTGATAATTCTCGGTAGCGTAGTATTTCTCCAATAATTGGATGCATGTCGACCATTTGGACCAACTCACTCTCGCGAGTCGATCGTGCTCCGCCGGCCGTCTTCTTCTGCCTAGCCGGTTTCAGCGACAGTTTGTCGTAGAGTATGACCCCCAGTTGTTTCGGAGAATTAATGTTGAAGTCTTCCCCAGCCAATTCATGGATATGCTTTTGCAGACTATCCAATTCGAGATGAAAACTGTCAGATAATTTTTTTAAGTATTTAACGTCGACAGTAATTCCGGTTTTGTTCATCTCTTCTATGGCCGGTAAAAGCGGTTTATCGATATTATTAAATACCTCCAATAAATCTCGTTTGCCTAACTCTTCCTCCAGGCGCGATTTTATTATCAACCAATCAGTGGTGCCGAACTCCGAACGGCCATAGTCAATTATCTCGTCATAGGTTGGGTTGGTGCGATCACTTTCTACCAACCAAAGCATAACAGCCACCTCGGCGATATCGGCGGCGGCAATCTGATTGCCCTTGTCACTAACCTCCTCATCTTTGATATCCAGTAACTGACGAAAGCGCGCCGTGGGCGACCTAAATCCCAATTCACTAAAGAGCGCCAGAGAAGCGTTGATATCCACCCCTTCGCGCCAAGTTTTTTCTGGTAGGTGAAAATCTATCGGCGCGTCTTGCCGTATCGTCGCCAGCATTTTCGAAAACTGCGCCTCTTCTTCATGCTCGGCCACCAGCTGCACAAATCGTTTTTGCACCGCAGCCTTTTTAGACACGCCCTCCACACCTTCTTTTTTTATGGCTGCATATATTTTTTCAATTGGACCATAAGTGGCTACCAATTTTTGAGCGCTCCCCTCTCCTACTCCAGGCACGCCGGGGATATTGTCGGAAGCGTCTCCCCGAAGTCCTTTGAAATCGATAGTGAGTAGTGGTCCGAAACCAAACTTCTCCATCACTCTCTCTTCGTCAAACATAACCACGTCAGCTCCTTTTCGGGCTGCAAAGACTCGCACTCTTTCTCCCTCAATCAGCTGCAGGGTGTCCATGTCGCCTGAGGCGATGATGATATCCAGAGACTTGTCTTGGCGAAGCTCGCACACAATCGTTCCCAACATATCGTCGGCTTCAAAACCGGGGAGTTCATATATAGGTATGTTTAGGACCTTCATTATGTCGCGCGAACGATTTATCTGGGTAATCAACTCGTCATCGGTTTTGAGTCTCTTAGCTTTATAGCCATCGAAGGCCTGGTGGCGATGGGTTGGTTCCGGTAAGTCATAACAAGCCACTAAATAGTCCGGTTTAAGATCCTCGACTATCTTTATCAACATCGACACCACTCCAAAAAGTGCGCCCGTTGGTTCACCTGTCGGAGAAGTGAATCCGGGTAAGGCATGATAAGCTCGATGCAAAATCGCATGAGTGTCGAGTAAAACTAATGTTTTTTTATTCTGAGCCATGTTCGTATTCTAATAGTCGTTTGTTATCAGTTAAAGAAAACTTGAGATGCGCGGTATTGATAGGAAGTAATTCCGCCACTCTCTCTGCCCATTCAATAAAAATGATATTTTCCGGTTGGGAGATTTCTTCCTCCAGATTCAAGACTGACAACTCCTCAGCTGATTCAATTCGATAAGCATCTATATGGATGAGTTTCTGCCCAGTCTTATCGATGTCGTATTTTTTCATAACGACAAAAGTTGGACTGGTTATATCTTCCTTAACTTGGAGCGACTGACCTACCGTCTGCACGAAGGTGGTTTTCCCAGCCCCAAGATCGCCATGAAGCGCCACCACAGTAGCTTGGCCGGGGACTCGAACGCTCTCTATTTCCGCCAGTATTTCTCCGGCCACCGCCGGTAAAGATGCCGTTTCCGTGATGTCCCAAACCTTTAACATGCTTCCATCCTATCATTTTTGAACACAACTTGTACTTTCATGTTTTTGAGTTTTGATTCTAAAATGAACTTATGCCGAAGTTTGATGAACATATCTTAAATAGCAAACGCTACCAGGAACTCCGGGCTACGGAGGAAGAAGATCTTGTCCGGTCTCTGTCTAAACAATACGGATATACTTACGTCAACCTGCGTGGCGTCAGTATCAACCCGGCTGCCTTGGTACTTATATCTGAAGAAGCTGCTCGCTCCGCTCTAGTAGTGGCTTTCGAGAAACAAAATAAGCTCATTTCTATTGCTATCCACAACCCAAACCACCCCGGTACGGAACAGATCATCGACGAGTTGCAAGCCAAATGGAAGCTGTCTATCTACATGTGCTCCACGGCTAGCTTGGAACACGCCTGGAAGCGATACGCCGACCAGCGCGCCACCATAGCGGTCAGAAAGGGCGTCCTCGACATTGACCCAAAAGAAATTGCTCGGCTATCGAAGAGTGTCCGCACTCCGGAGGAAATAAAGGCCCGCATACTTGAAATAAAAACCCTGAATCCGGCCAGACGAATAAGTTCTACCTTGGAGGTATTGTTCGGTGGTGCGCTTTCTCTCCGCGCATCCGATATTCATATTGAACCGGAAGTGGCGACGGTCAGAGTGCGTTATCGACTCGACGGAGTATTACACAATATGGTCGATTTAGATATGGATGTGTACGAACGGCTTATTTCACGGATCAAGCTACTGGCTGGACTGATTCTAAACATAAAAGATCGGGCTCAAGATGGACGCTTTACCTTCGACAACGGCGAAAAAGAGATCGAGGTGCGTACATCGATAATTCCCGGCTCGGCCGGCGAAAGCGCCGTTATGCGCCTGCTTGACCCCTCAGTCGCCAGCTTCAATCTGGAGCTTCTTGGTTTAAATCCGATCATGAGTCGGGTGATGGCTGAGGAGCTGAAAAGGCCTAATGGCATGATTCTGACGACCGGACCAACCGGTAGCGGTAAAACTACCGCTCTATACGCCTTCTTGCGTACAGTTCACACGCCAGAGGTAAAAATAATCACCATTGAAGATCCGGTTGAATATAAGGTAGATGGCATTGTGCAAACACAAGTAGAGGAAGATTACACTTTTGAATCCGGGCTTCGTTCTATTTTACGCCAAGATCCCGATATTATTATGGTGGGAGAAATCAGAGATAGAGAAGTGGCTGAGACTGCCGTCCACGCTGCCGAAACCGGCCACCTGGTCTTCTCTACCCTGCACACCAACAGCGCGGCCGGCGCTTTCCCCCGACTAATTGACCTTGGTGTTGATTCGAGAATGATTGGTACCGCGGCCAATATAATTTTGGGTCAAAGGTTGGTGCGCCAGATTTGTAAAGATTGCAAAAAGGAGCGCGAGGCTACTCCGGAGGAAAAAGCGACCATCCTTCGAGTAATGGCCGGACACCCGAACCCTCCGCCACTGGGAGAATCTATCACTATCTTCGAAGGAGGCGGCTGCGAGCAGTGTGCCGGCACCGGTTTCAAAGGACGCCAAGGAATATTCGAGGCTATTAAGGTTGATAAGGCCGTGGAAGAAGTCGTCATTCGAGACCCCCGCGAACATGTCATCCTCGAAGCGGCCAAACCGCAAGGAATCCCAACTATGGCTGAAGATGGTATAGAGAAAGTGTTGGCCGGCATCACATCCTTAGCCGAGTTGGAACGAGTAGTAGATTTAAATCGACTTCGCAGCTAAAAATACTCTGCTTGGTTGTCTGGTTATCAGCCATGATAAGACCGGGTCCTTCTTCATGACACAACCCTGTCATCATTTCAATACCAACACAAAAGCCGACTATGATATAGTCGGCATTGTGAGGATAAGTTCGAGAAGATAGTTCTCTAAGCAAGCTTTCGAATACAAAAGTGACGGATGCGCTAAGGAATTTCCCAGCGATTTCACTCAAGGTGGAGACCAGGAAGTCCTCGCCACATCAATCAATTGCTTAGAGAGCTATACTCTCGAATTTCAAACAGAAAAAAATAGGCACCGGCGACAAGACTCGCGGTGTCTTTTTACTTCCAATCTTTCCAAGAACTTCTACATACTAGCATACTTGGAAAATTTGTCAACCCCCACACCTATCACAAGCACCAGTGGCTTTATTTCTGTATAATACGTGCATGACTAACCCAAGTGGCACTTTCACAAAAGACAATGCTGGTAATTTAGACCAAACTTTGCGACCGCAAAGTTGGGAGGAGTATATCGGCCAAACTAAAATAAAAGAAAACCTGCGGATTCTGCTGAGCGCCGCTCGAGAGCGGGGACATGCCGCCGAACATATCCTTCTTTATGGCCCGCCGGGCTTAGGCAAGACTACCTTGGCCCACCTGATAGCCAGAACTCTCGGCACCAACATGCGCATTACCTCAGGCCCAGCCATCGAGCGTGTGGGCGACTTGGCTGCCATCTTGACCAACCTCTCCCCCGGTGACGTACTTTTTATCGATGAGATACACCGTCTATCCAAGGCGATTGAGGAAGTGCTGTATCCCGCTATGGAGTCTGGTGTACTCGACATTATCATCGGCAAAGGCCCCTCGGCCAGAACAGTGCAACTTGAACTCCCGCCATTTACTCTCGTGGCCGCCACCACCCGCATCTCCCTCCTCTCTTCCCCTCTCCGTTCACGCTTCTCCGGCGGAACTTTTAGACTCGACTTTTATGCTGAGGGGGAAATATATGCCATTCTACTGCGCTCGGCTGAACTATTGGAGGTTTCTGCTGACGAAGAATCTCTGCGCAATATTGCTAAACGCTGTCGCGCTACCCCCCGCGTGGCCAACTATCTTCTAAAGAGATGTCGCGACTTGGCCCAACTCGACAGAAAAAATCTCGACAAAGAAATTGTTGAGAAGACTTTCGGTCTCTTGGAAGTAGACGAGCTTGGTCTGAGCAAAGGCGACAGAGAGGTCTTAAGATCAATCATAGAGAAGTTTGGCGGCGGACCGGTTGGACTCGGTACTATCGCGGCCGCGACTGGCGAGGAGGCCGCTACCATAGAAGACGTCATCGAGCCCTACCTTATCCGCCTTGGTCTCATCGAGCGCACCCCCCGCGGCCGCGTCGCCAGTCCATCAGCCTATAAGCATATCCAGAGTATATGAATACCGATAACTTCAACGAGAAAAAGGTTTGGTTTAAACTACTACTTACTACTCACTAACTACTACTTACTATAATATGTCTGGACATAATAAATGGAGCAAAATAAAACATAAGAAAGCCGCGACCGACGCGGTGAAGAGCAAAGTGTTTTCTAAACACTCGGCCTTGATAGCTATGGAATCGCGTAAGGCTAAAGGAGACGTCAACTCCCCCGGACTGGCAGCGGCGATTGAAAGGGCTAAGAAAGACTCCATGCCAAAAGAAAATATCGACCGCGCGGTTGCTAAAGGAGCGGGCGAAAATGGCGATGCTTTGCAAGAAGTGGTCTTTGAAGCCTTTGGCCCGGGAGGTGTCGGGATGATAATCACGGCCGTCACCGACAACAACAATCGCACCTCGCAAGAAATTCGCCACGCCTTCACTAAGGCCGGACTTCAGCTGGGCTCTCCGGGTACAGCTATGTGGGCTTTCAGCAAAACAGCCGACGGCTACACCCCCCAAAACCCGACAGACATTTCAGATGTTGATGGCGAAAAACTGGCAGACCTGATTGAGGCACTGGAGGAACAAAATGACGTACAAGACATCTACACCACGGCTGACACCCCTAACGATTAGTGAGTATGCGAGTTTTAGCCATAGACCCGGGATACGACCGTTTGGGAATGGCCGTGATGGATAAAATAAACAACCAAGAGAAACTGGTTTATTCTTGCTGCGTTGAAACCAGTAAGAAAGACACGGTGGCTAAGAGGATCCACCAGATTGGTGAGGTTTTTGAAAAACTTATCCTAAAATACAAACCGGACATCGTGGCGATGGAGACACTCTTCTTCAGCAAGAACCAAAAGACTGCCATGGCCGTGGCGGAAACGCGGGGAGTAATTACCTTTTTAGCCACCAGGAACAGTCTTGAAGTGCGTGAATTTGGTCCCGGTGAAATAAAAGTAGCCGTAACCGGCTATGGCAGCAGCGACAAAAGAGCCGTGATGGAGATGTTGAAAAGATTGGTACCGAATTTGCCCCCTAAAGCCCTCGACGACGAATATGATGCCATAGCGGTAGCGGTAACGGCCCTGGCTCACTCTAGGGATTAGGAATATATAGTGTGGGGGCTTGCCCCCTACACTTATAATGTCGTCGCTCTGTTTTGTCACTGGTTTATCCCAGTATTGTCAGAGACTGCTACGAATAGTAATTTACTGCTGGTGGTAACTGGTATTCGCAAAACTACGACATCATAGGTGTGGGGGCTTGCCCCCTACACCTTTCAACTCGTTGTTTTGCAAAGACCAATTTCCATAAGTAATAAAAACACCACCTGCGTTAGTCTCTGATAACACCAAGACAAACTAACAGCAAACCGGAGCGACGAGTTGATAGGTGTGGGGGCTTGCATACCCGCTATAATGCGCTAAAATCCTTCCCGATAAGGCAAATTAATATTCATGATGACCAAAACTAACCACGAAGAAGAAACTGAGGAAGAGGTAGAGGAATCGGAAGCCGGTATTGATGACTCGATGCTGGACGAAATTACTGAAACCAGTACAGACGATGACGAGACTACAGGGTTTGGTCATATTAAAGAAGAGGATGAGGTGGAGAAGGACGATGAGGTTAAGGTGGGAGACGAATTGGAAGAAGACACTGAGTCGTTGGAAGAGGACGCCGAAGATGTCGACTACGATTCATTTGATGACGAAGACCATCTATAGTTTAGAAACTGGTAATTAGTAAGTAGTAAGTAGTAGTGGGCGGCGGCTCCGCCGCCGCCCACTGGTTGCTACTACTCACTAATTTCTAATTACTACCTACTAACTTAAATAGTAAGTAGAAGATAGCACGAACGGCGGCCGTTCGTCGCTTAAAAACTAGAACCTACCGACTAAACCAAAACCACTAAATTTTTCTTACCTCTTTTAAGAATAGCCAGGTCGCCGAAATCGAGCGTAACGTCATCGCCAGTTAACTTTTTACCATCGAGAGTCACCGCGCCACCATCTATAAACTCCCGCGCCTCTCTTTTACTGGCAGAGAGTTTGGTCAAAACCAAAACGTCTATCAGAGATTTTCCTTTTACATCCGCGCAAACTGGAGCGTTTTTTATCAACATCTCTTTCTCCACCTCAGACAGACTCCCAAAATCATTCCCGCCAAACAGAATGTTTGTTACAGATTCCGCCGCTTTAGCAGCCTCTGCTCCGTGTACAAAGGTGGTCACGAGGGTGGCTAACCTTTTTTGAGCCAATCGTTTTCCCGGCTCGCTATTGTGCTCCTCCGCAATTTTGGAAATCTCCTCCAACGACAAAAAAGAATAAATCTTTAGATAATCACCTACCTTAACGTCTTCGACATTTAGCCAAAATTGATAAAATTGATACGGGCTGGTTTTTTCGCCATCAAGCCAAACGGCATTACCTTCACTCTTGCCAAACTTGCGACCGGTACTGTCGGTAATCAGCGGAAACGAAAAAGCATATACCTCTTTACCCTCCCGTTTACGTATCAAATCAACTCCGGAGAGTACGTTGGTCCACTGGTCACTACCGCCAATTTGCAAATCAACTCCATGTCGGCGATTGAGCTCCCAGTAATCATATGCCTGCAATAACGCATAGGTAAACTCTGTGTAAGAAATACTATCATCGGCCGTCTCTAAACGACGACGAATGAGATCGCGTTTGATGAGGTCGTTGACGGTGAAGTGCTTGCCGACGTCGCGCAGGAAATCAAGCAATATGACCTCGCGCAACCACTCGGCATTATTAACCATCTCGAATTCGGCCTGACTACCAAGAAGATGAGACAGCTGATTCGCCAGCATTTCGGCATTAACGTCAATTTCTTCCACGGAACGAAGGGGTCTTTCGCCCTTCTCCTTAGGATCTCCGATCATCCCCGTGCCACCACCGACGAGCAACACTACCTTGTGTCCAAAATCAGACAATCGCTTCAATAAAATCACCCAGGCCAAATGTCCGACGTGCAAAGACGAGGCTGTGGGGTCAGTACCTATATATACAGTCCTTTTTTCTGAAAAAATCTTCTCTATGTCGGCGGAGGAGTCCTGAATTAGGCCACGCCCTTTTAATTCTGTTACCAATTCCATACCCAACGAGTTTAACATAGTTGGGTAAATCCTGTTATTATGGCAGTATTGCGAACTTAGATGAAAAATAAACGTTTTAAACAAATTAGAAAGATTCTTAAGGAAAGAATGACCGACATGGTAATTGTCGGCTTGGTTATTGGCTTTATAGGGGCTGGCGGTCTTTTGATTTTTATATCGACTCTCGATATTCCCGACCTCTCCGCCTTTGAACAACGTCGCGTGCTGCAATCAACTAAAATATACGATCGCACCGGTGAGATTGTCCTCTACGACCTAAATCAGGACGTGAAACGCACGGTAATTCCTTACGAAACAATTTCCCACCATATCAAGAACGCCACCGTCGCTATCGAAGACGACACCTTCTTTAGTCACTGGGGAGTTCGCCCGCTCGCTATCGTGCGAGCCTTCGTACACAACTTCACCGGCGGAGACCTGCGGGGCCAAGGAGGCTCCACAATTACTCAACAGGTAATTAAAAATGCTCTGCTCTCTCGAGAGAAGTCATATATTCGCAAAATCAAAGAGGCTATTCTAGCTCTCCGTCTCGAACAGATCTTAACCAAGGAAGAGATCCTTTGGTACTACCTCAACGAATCTCCTTACGGCGGGACTATTTACGGCGTGGAAGAAGCTAGTCAAGCCTTCTTTGGCAAACCTGCCTCTGAGATCAACCTGGCTGAAGCGAGCTACCTGGCTGCCATTCCTCAAGCCCCCACCTACTTCTCTCCCCACGGCAATAATCGCGCCGCCTTGGAAATCCGCAAAAATCGAGTCCTTGACCAGATGTTGAAACTCGAGTTCATTAACCAGTCAGAATACGACGAGGCGAAAGCTACAGATGTCCAGTTTATGTCCGACCACAATACCGGCATTCGAGCTCCTCACTTTGTAATGTATATACGACAGCAACTGGCTGAACGTTACGGTGAAGACGAGCTAATTTCTCGCGGCCTCAGCGTCATTACGACCCTAGACTACGAACTCCAGGAAGAGGCGGAAAAAATCGTCAACGAGTACGCCCTTCAAAATGAAGTCAAGTTTAACGCCTCCAACGCGGCTTTGGTAGCCATGGACCCAAAGACAGGGGACATTCTGACAATGGTTGGTTCTCGCGACTACTTTGACGAAGACATAGACGGTAACTACAACATTGCTTTAGCTGAACGTCAGCCGGGATCTTCCATAAAACCCTTCATCTATGCCAAAGCTTTTGAAAAAGGCTACACCTCCGCCACCACCATCTTCGACCTGCGCACGCAATTCTCAACCACTTGTTCACCTGACAATGCCACTTCCGAAGACGGCTGTTACTCCCCCAGCAACTACGACAATGCTTTCCGCGGACCAGTCTCTATCAGAAATGCTTTAGCTCAATCTATAAACATTCCCGCCGTTAAAGTTTTGTATTTGGCCGGGATGCAGGAGGCAATAAAGCTCGCTCGCGACGCCGGACTATCTACTCTGACAGACTGGCGCCGATACGGACTGACTTTGGTACTGGGAGGTGGTGAAGTGCGCCTACTGGACATGGTGGGTGCCTATAGCGTCTTTGCCAATGAAGGAGTGAAGATTCCAACCCGAAGCATCCTTCGGATAGAAGAATCTACTGGTAACGTTATTGAAGATAATGAAACCAAACAAGCAGAAGGACAGCGAGTAATGGATAGAGATGCTGCTTTGCAAATATCCGATATTCTTTCTGACAACGTTGCTCGAACACCTCTATATGGAGCCAATTCCCTACTCAATTTCAGCGACCGCGCTGTGGCTTCCAAAACCGGTACCACCAACGACCGCCGTGACGCTTGGATAATTGGCTACACCCCCAATCTGGTAGTGGGCGCATGGGCAGGAAACAACGACAACCGCTCCATGAACGAAATATCCGGGCTAATAATTTCGCCGCTGTGGCGAGCCTTCATGGATGTGGCACTAGAGGAACTGCCAAAAGAATCGTTCGCTAGCCCCGCCCCAATACCAAGCGACCTTAAGCCTGTTCTTAGATCAAATGGACACGTGGGAGGCTCCTCATCAATCGTGGGCAACATGGACAACAACGCCGACATAGGCAGCCTTCTCTCGGCCATGCACGAAAACACCCACAACATTCTTCATTTCGTAAACAAAGACGACCCGCGAGGCCCCTACCCCTCAAATCCGGCCAGCGACGGTCAATACTACCTATGGGAATACGGTGTTACGATATGGAAAAATAATCAATTTGGCCTCCTATTTAACCAAGTTAACGAGCAAGAAATTAACGAAAACCCCACCGAACAAGAGGATGATGAAAATTACGAAGAAGAGATCGGGCCTTCCCAGGAATAAGCAGAGCTAAAAACTGAGGGAATTACAATATCTTAAGAGGGGAACTCTTCTCACCCAATCGACCTGTAAGATGAACGAGAATTTCTTTTTCGTGGAGCTTTAACTCAGAACGAAGTGCCCCGTTTCCGACCAAGGAAAGGGTCTTGGTTGAAGGTGAGTACCTAATCTTTTTCTTATCCAAATCAAACCCGAGAAGATCCTTAACAACCTCCACAAAAGCATCGGTGACAGTGGCCTCCGGCGCGACGAATCTTCCTTTGTATTTATCAAAAAGTGCCGAAAGTTTTTTTAACTCTCCTCTTGCCATAAAGAGACTACTTATTCATCGGCATGACCAAATAACGAACGGTGCCATCACTCACCCCCTTTACAACCAAAGGTCGCCCGACGCCCGACAACTGCAACATTACGCTGTCGTCAACAAAATGCGCCAAACCTTCCGACAAATACCTCTGATTGAAGTTTAAAACAACCCCTTCTCCATCAATCTCGGCTCGAACGGATTCTGTGGTAGTACCGGCGTCTCCACCAACAGCTGACACCTTGAGGCTATTGTCTCCAACAGAAAGTCCCACTTGAGAAAATTTATTTAGAAAAATACTGGTTTTTCTAAAGGAGCGCGTCAGGTCTTCTCGCAAAAGCACCGCCGATGTAGAGAATTCTTTAGGCATTATCTGTTCGTAGTCAGGAAAAGAACCAGCAACCAATCTGGAAGTGACGTAGACACCTTCTTCAAAATCAAGAGAGAATTGATTTTCATTGAAGCGACACAAAGGATCACTGTCGAGAGCGTCTAAAATACGAGAAATCTCTATAGCATTCTTTTGCGGGATTAATACGGAAGAATCAAAAAACACCCCCTTTTGAGGAACCGTCTTTTCCATAAGCCGAAAAGAATCAGTGGCTACAAAAGTGAGCGAATGCTCTTTCTTTTGAAAAACGTACACGCTGCCCAACTCTGGTTTTATTGATGTTTGCGAGGCAGCAAAAGCTACCGACTTAATACCCAGACTAAATAGTTTATTATTTAATTTTTGCCCTCCCCCCTCAACTTTAGGTATAGAAGGAAAATCCTCAAATGGGACACTTTTAATAAGAGACTCTCCGTTTCCTGACCTTACCACCAAACCTCCATCTTCTTCCTTTAAAGTAATCTCCTTTTCAGAAACAAGACTGACTGTCTGCAGCAAGACAGAAGCCGGCACAGCAATATCGCCACCTTTGGTTACAGAAGCTTTCATATTAGCCTCAATACCCAGTTCCAGGTTAGTGGACGACATCTGTAGCGTAGAATCTTCTGCTTTCAACAAAACACACTGTAATACAGGTAGTGTTAAATGTTTGGTACTAACCTTACTAACGATCTCCAACTTCTTTAAAAAAGCTTCCCTGTCTAGTGTTAGCTGCATATCCGCAATTATATCGTGCTTGTTGTGGATTGTCTCTTCTTTATTTATTTTTTCAAACAAACCCCCTATTATTAGGGGTGTGGATTGATGGATATGTTCTAAATACGGCTCTCGGTAAAGCTTTATTTAGTGATGGTTGTTCTTGGTTATTTTTAACAAAGTTAGTTCAACAGGGGGATAACTCACTCTCTGTCTAGATAGACATATCTACACCCATGCTCCCAACACTCCCCACAGTCGTTTTCTACAATCAGTAAACATCTTTTCCACAGGTTATTAAGTGGTTAGTCCACATGTAGAACTGCTTAAATAACAAAAGACCCTCTATTATGAGGATCTTTTGTTATTTAAGCAGTTGCCTTATTTGAGATATTTCGTCTTCCAGGGTGCTGTTTTGCTTTATTTCGTTTCTAATCTTTTCACAGGAGTGGATAACGGTGGTGTGGTCTCTCCCTCCCAATTTTTGTCCAATGTTTGGGTAAGAAACTAAAAAGTCTTCTCTTAAGATATACATGATCAGCTGACGTGGCTTGACCACTTCTTTGCGTCTGGTCTTTTCGTAGATACTTTTTGACTCGATGTTGAAATATTGGGAGATTTTTTCCACCACGTCCTCAACCGACATACTGCGTCTGGGCCGGGTGCTGTTTTTAATGATGGTGCGTACCTCGTCCAGAGAAAGTATTCTTCCAAGGAGTTGTGACTGACACATGATTGAGTTCAAAGCACCCTCAAGTTCGCGGATGTTGCCGTTGATAGACTCTGCTAGGTAGTCGATCACTTCCGGGTCTAAGGTAATGCTGTTTTGAGCCGCTTTGGCTTTCAAAATGGCGGCCCTGGACTCAATGTCTGGAGCCGGGATGTCCACTATCATACCGGCGGCAAAACGCGACTGAAGCCGTTCTTCCATGCCTGAAAGGAGTGCTGGGTGGATGTCGCTCGAGAAAACTATTTGCTTGTTGTTGTCATGTAGGGTGTTGAATAGATGAAACAGCTCTTCCTGCGTTTTCTCCTTACTGTTTAAGAATTGCACGTCGTCCATAACCAGAACGTCGTATTGGCGGTATTTATCTTTGAAGCTGTTAGCTGTGCCGTTTTGTAGCGAGTTGAAGTAGTCTACCGTGAAGCGTTCGGCTGTAGCGTAGAAAACCTTCTTGCCACTTTGTTTGAGCTTGTTGCCCACCGCTTGGATAAGGTGGGTTTTTCCGTGGCCGGTCTTGCCGTAGATAAACAGAGGGTTGTAGGCAATGCCCGGGCGTTCGCTGACTGTCTTGGCGGCGGCGTGTGCCAGGGCGTTGAATGGGCCAATGACGAAGGTGTCAAAAGAATAGCGCGGATTAAGGTTATCGGTTTTGTTTATGTAGTATTCCTCAAGCGGAATAGTCGTATTGATATTGTTGGACTTGTTTTCGTGTTTACGTTCGCTTCTCTGGACTACTGTGTACTCGATATTTCTGACAAAAGGAGCGTTCTCTCTAAGTACTCGCAGTACCATGGTCTGAAACTTGTCTTTAAGCCAGTCGCGCACGAATACGCTCGGTACACCCAAAGTGACAGTGCCGTCTTCGAGCGAAACGATACGGGTATCTCTAAACCAGGTCTTGAAGTTGGCGGGGGTTATTGCCAGCTCGATGCTAACCAATACATCATCCCAAAGTCTCTTGGTGTCGACTTGCTCGGTAGTCGAGAAGCTATTTAGTGTTGGTGATGTTGTTTGGTCCATAATCTTTTAAGGGGTACGCGTGCTTAACAACAATGATAGTGCTTTGCATTATACTCTCGCTACGGCAGCTGTAAACTTTTTTGCTTTTTCGGCCCTTAAAAGTAACCGCCCTTGATGAAGGTTTTGGTCAATGGGGATAAGGTGGGGATAACATCTCCTGGTGGAGATGAAATCAAAAATAAAAGTGCAAAATGACAATAGTAAAGTTTAAAAACGTTGCTACTTATGCGAATTGCGAAGCGGTGAGCCATTTTGATTTTTGAGATTTAAATTTTCATCTAGACCACGTTCACCTATCTAAGAGCTTGAAATAGGTACGAAATAGTGTATATTGATGTCCAAATCATTTATTTATGTCTAAAAGAACCTATCAACCAAGTCAGAAGAAGCGAATGACAACCCACGGCTTTTTGGCGCGCAAAAATAGCGCTAAAGGAAGCGGTGTGTTACAAGCTCGTCGTCGAAAAGGTCGCGCCAGCTTAGCTGTGAAGGCTAGTAAGTAACCACCAGTTTTTAG
>JBBDVD010000050.1:8845-11020 GCA_040903565.1 Minisyncoccota bacterium | reverse complement strand
AAAACTAGCAACTAATTTTATGTTGAAGAAAAAAGAACGATTAACTAAAAAAGAGTTTGATCGTTTTTTTTCATCTGGCAAAAGAATCCACTCCCCTCTTTTTACCCTCCTTTATACTCCAGACGAAAGTTTTCATGGCGCGGTGGTGGTTGGTAAAAAGATTCACAAGAAAGCGGTTGATCGCAATCGTTTGCGTCGCCGACTCTACAGCGCGCTTTATAAAGAGGTCAAAGATACTGATACCAAGGGAGTATTCATTGTTCTGACAAAACCGGGGGCTGTTGGTTTAGATTTTTCTCTGTTACGATTAGCCATTAGTGATATTTTAAAAACGATTAAAAAATAACCACCACTCATGTTTTCTACTATCTGGCACGCTCTATTCTTTGACCCGGTCTATAACGGCTTGGTGTTTTTTATTGATATTATTCCCGGCGGGGACATCGGCTTGGCGATTATCGCTATTACTATAGTGGTCAAGCTTATTCTCCTACCTCTATCCATCAAGGCCACGAAGACCCAGAAAGTGATAAAAGAAATTGAGCCACAGTTGCGCAAAATTCAGGAGGAAAATAAAAGTGACCGTGAAGCCTTGGCCAAAGCGACGATGGCTTTGTATAAGGAGGCGGGGATTAACCCTTTTTCAAGCATATTACTGCTTTTTGTGCAGTTGCCTTTTATAATAGCCCTTTACTTAGCCGTTCTTTCTGGTGGCGGTGTTCCGCTGCCGGATATCAACGAAGATCTGCTCTACTTCTTTGTCGGTGTTCCTCCGGCAGTAGATATGATATTTATGGGCCTGGTGGACATCGCAGCCAAGAGTTGGCCGTTGGCGCTGTTGGCCGGCTTGACTCAATTTGTACACGCCAAAATGTCTCTACCCAAACTTGAACCAAAAAAGCCCGGTGAAGTCAGCATGAAGGCGGATTTTGCTCGCAGTATGGACCTAAATATGCGTTATGTTTTGCCGGCGGTAATTGCGGTAGTGGCTTACACTCTTTCTGCTTCCATCGCTCTCTACTTTGTCGTGAGTAACCTGGTGGCGATTGCTCAGGAGCTTGTGGTTCGGAAACATCGGTAGGTTGAGGGGGTAAAAGTAAAAGGCCGAGGGCAAAGCCCTCGGCCTTTTACTTTTTGGGATGGGCTTGGGGTGTTAACTCTCAACCCCATACATCCACAAAGCACCGTTGGTTTTATTTATAAAGAACAATCGGTCACCGTCTTTTGTTCCGGTAAGGTTAGTGGTATCAATAGCAAAGCCAGCTAGGATAGAAAGATCGTCCATATATGTGGCGGAACCATCGCTCTGTCCTTTCCATAATACGTCGTTAGAAACAAATTCTCCGCGGTACCATTTGTTTATCAACTCCCGACCATTATCGTTTGATCCGTAGGATGTCGCGCACCAGAATTCGTCTTCATGGAGCAGAGTACATTTTTCCGGTACTGCCACGAGGGTTGATGGAGTACTTATTCCACTATCTCGGTCTAAGACATAACTCACAGTAGTCCCTTCAGTGGCGTCAAAGTAAGAATAAAAAACTAAGCGACCACTCGGCTCTATCGTGGCAAAAAGCGCGTACTCTGGATTGATTAGTCGACTGAGGCGGCCGTTCTCTACGGCGTACACCGCGCTCTTTAGCCAAGGCGAAGGCCGGTTGATTACCAAAGCCCCTCTGTCTGTCCAACGAACATCAACGTCCACCAGAGGTATCCCCCACAAGGTAGACGTAGTTTCTTTAGACCAATCCATCTCGTAGGTAACTGTTTGATTGTCCTCAACAACACTGTATCTGAGGGTGTTTGAGTTAGAGAAGTGAAAACTGTGCGCGTTGTCGGGAAGCGGTACGGATTTGCCGGAAGTGGCGCCAAAGGCATGCAAAGAGGCGGAGGTGCCTTCGGTTTTCTCAGCGACGACGACGGCTACGTTACCGGTCGGGCCGAAAATGGCAGAGACTGCCTGGGCGACGGTGGTGCCGGAGACTCTTGTCTCGGTGTTGGTTCCAAAATCTATCTCGTAGATATGTCCGGTGCCGCGTTCGGCGTATCGTAGTTTAGAGGAACTGGTCGTGGTGGTACTGGTTTGGTCATCAATGTCGGTAACGTAAACAAATCCAATCACCGCCCTGGTAGTGAGTTGAACTAACTTGCTTTCCGCGGGAGCCAGGTTTGTTG
>JBBDVD010000050.1:3714-8745 GCA_040903565.1 Minisyncoccota bacterium | reverse complement strand
TTTCTATTCCACCTAAGGCGTTTAGGTTTAACAATTGAGGATTGATAGTTTGCAGAATGGTCACTGACCCCAGAATAATGAGAAGGCCAATCAGAGCGTCTTGGATATTTTTCTTGACCGTCTCTTTGCTGGTGACTAAGCTGGAGAGCATATATTGAGTACCGGCCCAGATAAGACGAATAACCACCAGTATTGCCGCTATGGCGATAGCGATGCTAAAAAGTCCTTCAGCCACGTTGGCGGTATTGGTGAGGTTATTTAAAAAAGGCAACTGTAAAAAAGTTCTAACCGTTCTAACCTCTTCTCCTTGGGCTTTGGTTATGGTCGGCAGCGTGGCCAAAATTATCAAAAAGTAATATTTCATAGACTGAGTTTGAAGGTTCCAAAGGTGCTTTCGGAAAGATTAGCTCGGTTCCTAACGTCGAGGCGCACGTTGACTGACCTTGCTCCCGCACCCTCGCGCCTTACCAACGATACTTCTCTCCAGTCTTCGTTAGTCATCACGTTAACCCCTTCGGCTGACCAGTTGCCTGTTGTACTGGACAGTAGGTCGCTTCGTCCGAAGAAGTACGGCTCTGCCCGCAAGGATACTTCGTTGCCTATTAGATGCAGAGTTTGCCCGATGGCTATTTGGGAAAGCCCGCGCAGGGCGTTATTTTCGTAGAAGAGAGTCTTGGGAGAGCTTGGTCGAATGGATTCGGTTTTGGATCCTAGTCGTCGGCCGGCCCCGTCTATGGCGGTGGCTGTAATCCGCAAATCTCCGCTAATTTGCGGTACCACAAAATCGAGATACGGTGTGGAGGTGGTGAAGTTTTGGGTACCGACTTGCCAAAGATAAGAAGCCGGAGTTACGTTGGAAGCCAACATTAAAGCTGTTGCTCGGGCAGAACTACCAGCAGTCGGCTCCCTCCTTCCTTGGTAGAAGTAAGGCACATAGGTATTGGCCTCAACGACCAAGTCCATATCAATATTAGCTTGGGAATTCTGAACTTCAGACAGAGTCGTTTGTCTCGGTACCGGCATCAAAAAAGTGGACTGGGCCAATACCATGGAGGGTAAAGCCGTAAAAATAACAGCCAAAATTAGAGATTTCTTCACCATTGTGTAAATGATAGCATAAGATTATTTGCTAAATACAAAGTATAGATACCAAAGCAGCATAAGTGGAAATAGGTTTAGAATCGGAAAAAGTAAACCGGCTAAGCAGAGCGTCAGTATGAGCAGGCTGAAATTGTGCAATATGTTGTAGCCCAAAGATATGTACATAGCCGTGGCCACCAAGAAAGATATAAAACCGCAAAGAAAAGCTCCAACCATTCCGACGACAAAGAGTCCGCCGCCGGCTTCGCCTAGCGTGTCGAAAGAGACGGTATTCAAAGCCGACAGCACCCAGTCAGCCTCTATTCCGGACATCGCCGCAAAACCAATAAAGCTAATGACGGCGAAGAAAATCTGAATAGGATAAATGATCGAGGTAGCAAAAGACACTTGCCCAAAAACTCTCCAGCGAGAGAAAAGTTTTCTTGATTCAGCCCTGCTAACGACAGGCACGGCTGTCTTTTTTGCAGCCCGCCTTGTTGTTGTGGTCGAGACGGTGCGGATATTTTTGATACCGGTGGGACTTGAGTAGTTACGGGATTCGTTATCATTGGCGGAGGTAGGCGGGAACCGGTAGTTGTCAGCTTCTTTTCTTCTCTCTGAATCTATCGTGTCTCTGGGGTATTCTTGTCCCTCCTCTTTTTTTAAGGCTGCTTCTTTTGCCATACGCTAAGATTGCGACGCTTTTAGTTCGGCTCGAGCCTTCTTTATTTGTAGAATCTGGGAAGGATCGGAAGTGATTATTTGGTCTTCAGTGTAACTGGCAATGACTTTAATGGCGACATGTTTGAGGCCGACGAAGAATATTCCCTCCCCTACGTTACTCTCCAAGAGCAGCAGCTTTTCTTCGTCCGTCAGGTTGAAAGTGCGCTGTAGCAAGTCGATGGAGGTGGGTGATTGTTTCATCAAGAATTGCAGAGAGGAGTTGGTGATCATCGGAACGCCATAAGGTGAGCGTAAAAAGTCGTCCACATCTTGCGTGATGGTGGCGATGCCCAGATAGTATTTGCGACCGCGCTTGGCGAGTGAGAAGAGGAAGGAGGCGGTATCTTCACTCTTCATCATCCACCAGGCCTCGTCGATTACCATCAGTCGTTTGGCCAGTCGACGGCGAATGATGCTCCAAATATGGTTAGTGATGATGTACATCGCTATCGTTTTGAGCTCGTCCTCCATGTCGCGCAAAGAAAAAACGATGAATTTTTGATTGATGTCGACGTTGGTTGGCTGATTCATGAAACCCGACCAGGTTCCCGAAGTGTATTTTTGCAGTCGGGCTATCAGAGAATCGCTACCTTCCATACCGGCTAACACCATCTCAAAGTCGGACAGCAGTGGCGGTTCCATTTCCTTCCATTCCACATCACCATTGATGTCTTTGAGGGCATAGACTTCGTGCAGAGCCTTATCCACGATGGTTTCTTCTTCGGGCGAAAGGCCACCCAACATCAGCCTAAAGAGTCCGATAAGTTCGATGATATGCGAACGGAGAATGTCGTTAGGGTCTTCGTTCTCCTGAGGGTCGGGTAGGTCAAAGGGGTTGATGTGGTGGGCGCTTGAAAGTGAAATATTGAAGAAACGGCCACCGGTGGCTTCAGCCAAGTATTCATATTCCCTTTCCGGGTCAACCACTATTACCTCGGTACCGAACATCAAAGAACGCAATATTTCCAGCTTGATGGCGTAGGACTTTCCTGCACCGGAAGTGGCAAAGGTGACGGAGTTGTAGTTGGTGAGAGAGAAACGGTCAAAAAGCACCAAGCTGGAGTTGTGACGGTTGATGCCGTAGAGAATGCCGGTGTCAGAGGTTAGGTCGAAAGAAGTGAAAGGAAAAAAGCTTGAAAGTGGCGAGGAGTTGAATTTGCTGTGAACCATCAGTTCATCTGACATTAGAGGCAGAGTACTTCGAAGTCCTTGAGCTTGCTGGAAAAGGGCGGGTTTCAAATAGACTAAGCGCGAGTCAAGGATACCTTTTATCTCTGATTCTGTTTTATTTAACTCTTCATCGTTAGCGCCGTAGATGGCGATATACAATCCGACGTCAAATAACTTTTCTTCGGCTTGTTGGAGCTTGTCGCGCAAATCTTCCAGATTTCGATAAGCAGCTTCAAGTTGAGGGTCGCGCACCATCCCCTTCTCTTCGTTGGCGTTAATTTGACTTTGCACCTCGGCCACCTTCTTTTGGAATTTCTTGAGAGTCTCAGCCGTGTCTATGGGATGGACCATGATGGAGATGTCCATTTCTTTCTCCAGGTTGAGAATCGGTTCAAGCCAGCCGTCGTTTAGGTAGCGAGGATATGAAACAGCAAAGAAGACGCGGGCGTTTTGGCCGCTTACATTTATGCTACGCGGTTGAACATCCACCGCGGAGGGCGCTACCACGTCTTCAAGTGTCATTAAAGCGCTCTTGGTATCAAGAATGTTGCCGGCATCAACCGAACCGTCTTTAGTTTGTTTTATAAAATCAAAAATACCCATGATTATTTTTGCCCGGGGGCAGTACCGCCAACCTCGCCCGGATTAAATATATGATAATACAGTTCGACCAATTCCTCGTTTTGCAACAGGATCGTTCTTGAACCAACTGCTGACAGACCTTGTTCTACCAACGCCACTCGTTGTTCCAGTTGCAGTTTGTGTTCAGCAAAGTTTTTGTCATCGAAATAAACATCCTTTTTAGCACCGATCAGCTCTTTGAATCCTTCTAAATTATTTTGCAGGTTAGCGGATATGGGGGTGTATGGCACTACTACAAAAAAGCTTTTGGTCATGACATCGACCTCGGTGGTGAATGTCTTAACAAACTGCATGTACTCGCGTAGCTGTATCTTCATCAAATCATTATCTTGAGCCTCTTCCCGCCCAGCTAATAGGTCAAGATATGGCTGGATGTTGAGCCGGCGCGACTGGATGTAGAATTGCAGAGAGAAATCAATGGTGTTTAGGAAGCTTTGGAATTGTCTGAGGATCGCTTCTTGTTCGTCGACCGATTTCAAAGCAAAGTTGATAGAAGAAGCCAACAAGACCATATTAAGCTGACCATTTTTTAGAATGATCACGTTGTCTTTTATGTCGCGCAGAGGCACGAAGCTTTGCGTTGTGTTTTTCTGCGGTGGCATGTGTAGGTTTTAGGTTATAGTTTTTAGGTTGTAGTATTTAACTTTTTTATCATTGCATACAACATCTTCTGAATTTCGCTTAAGCTCTAAACTACAATGTCTACTTTAATATTATACAGGTTCTTTATCAGTAGCAATTGTGTTTCCAGCTCTGCCGAGGATCCATTTGCTGTGCGTAAAAACTGTGCGTAGTCTTTTCGGGTTCCTCTCTTTGAACCCTCCGCGATATTTGATGGAATGGATACAGCGCTACGACGCATTTGGTCCACCAGACTAAATCTTTCATCAGCTGGAAGTTTCTCGGTCAGTTTATACACATCAATAGCTAAGAGAATGATTTTTGCCAAACAATCAAATCTCTAAATGATTCGACCATTCATTAACTATAACCTACAACCTAACACCTAAAACCTATTCCTTTTGGATAGCTTTCATTTCCAGGCGACGAGCAAGCGATGTGACCCTGTCAGAGGATGATGGTGGCATATAAGCGGGGGTGCTTGGAGTATCGGTATTTTCTCCGTAGACTCCCCCGTCATTTTTCCGCCAAAGATAAAGCTTGGTCCCTTTAAAGTAACGGGTAGCTGATTCCAAAAAGCTGGCAAAAGGTCGGTTATTTACCGGATAAAAAGACAGCAGAAAAGTAAAGGCCGCTACCGGTATTCCCAATATTATAAAAATAATAAATGGCGTGAAGAAAAAAAGTACTGCTGTCAGACCTCCTCCTCCGGCCACATAGACGAATTGCTTCCATGTGAGTGGGCCGAAAATCTTATCTTCTATTTCTATGAATTGTGGGACTTCAAAACGCATA
>JBBDVD010000050.1:0-3614 GCA_040903565.1 Minisyncoccota bacterium | reverse complement strand
TATATCATCCTGATTCGACTGATGAACCGGTTCTTTGTCGTCGTCTTCATCTTGAGGCTGGTGACTGCGAAAGGCACCGTAGCTGTGGGCGCGACTCAACTCCACGTCTTCGGCGAAAGTTCGTAAAGATCTAAGTTTAGCAGGGTCATTTTCTTTCTTGGCTGGTTCGGTGGGTGTTTCTGGCTTACTTGGCGGGGCGGCGGCTTTGGTAATGAAGGAAGGTTTATTACTTGGTGGTAGAGGTTCTGGGACGGGTGGTTTTATAGGGGCTGCTTTTGTCTCGGGAGTGACTTCTTCTTTTGAATCTTCTGTAAGTTGTTCCTCCGCGAAAGCCAGCATGTCATCTACTATGACGAAGAGATTTTCCTCGACGTTGGCTGATATCTGCCCCGCTTTGTCAGCCTCTACCTCCAGGGATTCTTGCAGTCTTTCCACGAATCCCGCTCTGGGAAGGAAGAAATAGAGTACTAATTCTATCTCCATGCGCAAAGCCTTCTTTTGCTCTTCATTAAGAGCAAATTCTTTAACGATGTTGTCGAGCACAAAATCAACCGTACCGTACTCAAAGAGCTCGGTTACTTCAGAAGGCAACGCTTTGTAGCGCTCCTTCATCTTTTCTGGTTGATTGGTATTTTCGTACATAAGCTTTTTATTTGTCCTTACTCTTCGCTTTATCTTTGTAGGCTTTTCGGATTTCCTTTCCGGCGTTTTGGTTCTGATTCTTGTCTCTTCCTAGGAATATGTTACTTATAAGTCCCTTGTTTTCCACAGTGAAAGCATAGCCCCCCGCTTCTTTCTTAGCGGCTTTTTCAGCAGTCGCCAAATCTTTTTTAAGTCTAGCGATTTCTGCCCGCTTCGTCTCCTTATCGGCCGGCACCGTTTCGGCTTCGTAGGCTACAAGCTTGGCCTTTATATCATCCCGCATAGTTTTCAGCGTGGCAGCCGTGGCTGGTGGAATTTTACCTACTTGTCGACGGAATTTCTCTGTTTGGACATCTTCTTTCCTCTTATCAACGTCCTCTTTATGTTTTTCTACTTCTGTTCTGTAAGAGTTAATTTCGGCCTTCTTGACGTTGATTTGATCTTGAATACTTTCCTTGTCCGCCGGAGTAGCAGCAGCTGCCTTGGCTCGTTCTAGTCTGGTTATTTCATCTTGTTCCTCCTTAATCTTCTTCCTCTTCGACTCCATTGCCTGTTCCGCCGCTTCGACCTCAAGCTGTAACGCAGACACGCGCTCGTCTTTGTCATCTACCGTACCTAGGCGGTCAGCAAACGCCTTCTCTTTATCGGCGATTTCTTTGGTGACGGTAGCGTAGCCGCCTTTGCGTCCTTCACCAGCTCCGATTTTTTTACCAACTCCGGCAACATTGCGAACGTCAAAACTGGCGTCACCCAATTTGCTTGATGTGTTGAAGACCCTTCTGGCCATCCAACCGCGAGGACTTTTTTCAGCCGCTTTATTTCGGAGCCAACGACTCTCGGACAAACCTTGAAACGCGCGTCCTGCCGACCCTCGAGCCATGGCTGCCGCCCCTCCGGCAAAAGCACTCCCAGCAAAGTTCATGGACGTAGTTGCTCCCAGGGCGCCGAATTTTTTGGCAACTACCAGCGAAGCCCAAGCAAAAGCGGCTACTAAGAGTGAAGACATAATAAATACCCAAGTATTAACCTCGCTACCGCCACTTTTCCCCATCAAAGTATCAAGTACCCGCAAGGCTATCAAGAGCATGAAAATATAGGCGGGTCCTACCAGAGTCTGGTTGATGAGTTGATGCCACCAGTCTTTGCTTATTTTTTCCATCTTGGGTAGGACAAACCCCAAGAACATTACCGGTGAGAACATCATTAAGAATATTAAGTAGAGAGCTCGGGCGAACATCAAGAATGCTCCCGCCGCAAATACGAACCCCAATAGAATCAATAAGATGGTGATGGTAAGCCCCATTGCTAGAGCGTCGCCCAATCCTAGGGCGGTTTCGTTGCCGGTTGGCCTCTCTTCCCCGGTGGCGATAAAGTCGCTCATAGCCAGAGTATTATCGCCAATATTTTTGATATCGGTAGCGGCGATAAAGTTGGTGGATATATCTACTATGTCTATATCAAATAGTTTTTGTGTCTTGCTACCTTCGGCAGGCGTAAAGAGATCGCCTATTTCGGCCGCGGCCACGTTGCCGACGTCTATAATGAGCTGGGTAGCGAAGAGGCTGAAGTTTATCAGGAGGGCCGCCACCAAGAGAGTTCCCAAGTTGCGCTTAGCCCCGTTTACGTCCAGACCCAAGATGAACCTAAAACCTATCCAAGTTAACCCGAAAATAAAAAGCAGGTTGAATAAATCCCTGACAATCTTCCAAACATAGCTAATAACTTCCATCAAGCCGAGCTCTTTTAAAGTGAGTGGCAAATTAAACACAAACATCGAAAGGCTGATGTTTAAAAGCGTCCCGCCGAGCCATGCGAACAGACCGCCGATAGAGGTCAGGGCTTGGTAAACAACTCCTGCCATGGGATCAAAAGGATTGGTGATAAAAGGCTGGTCACCGGCGTCCAGTTGGGCAAACAGGACCTGCGGGTCGACAAGGAAGACCACCACTATCAGTAGCATTAACACAAATAGATTTTTTTCCTTCTCAAAAAGCATAATTTAATACCTCACTCGTTCAATATACCATCGTAATCGAAGTCGCCGCCACAACGTTGACGTTCCACGGCGGTGTCATACTTGAATTTATCCACCAGTTGAGCAAATTCCAGGTCAATAAATGTTATTTCCAGTTCCTGTATTTGATAACTGGTGTGGAAGAATCCCTCCGACTTGTAGTTGTTGTATGTGGATAATACGGAGTTTCGGTCGGAGGCGCTGGCGACTGCTTTTGTGTATTGTTGGTCTAAAATAGTCAATATAGATACGGTAGTTGAGGCGATGGCAGCTTCCGTAGTGCTGTCTTCCTTAATTTTCTTCAGTTCGTCGGTCAGATCCAAGTCAAAACAGGCGGAGAATTGGTTTTGGTTAGAGTCGAGCTTGTTTTCCAGCTTCTTTATCTCATCCAGTATATATGACTGGAGTGCATAGTACTGCTTTTCCAGGGCCAGTGAATTCGTGATGGGGTTCGACATGTTGGTTTGATAGGAATTGACACTGTCTCTAAGTAAAGCATCGACGTAGGACAGGTTACTTCCTTCCCCGAAAACATTAGAGCTATAAGTCGGATTGCCGGTTAGACCAAGTATGCCGGTGAGACCTTGAAGGGCCTGATTGGCTAGGTTGTTCATTAGGTTGGAAGCAATCTCGTTGAACTCATCCATATTGAGAAGCTGAAGCCCGGGCATTTCTACCAAGTTAAATGAAGTCATGTCAGCTGCCAGCGATGGAGGGTTGACCAGTTTACAGTCATTTTTAATCACACCATTAGTAGTTGTGACGTCAGTACAGACTCGCTGGGGTTTGAAGCCTCGAGCGTTACTCACCACTTGTTCTTCAAGCCATAGTTCGCTGAACATGCGGTCGTTCATTTCTTTTTGGCCGGCAAATTTCTGGCAAGCTTCGTCTCGACATTCAAGAAAGTCCGCGAATAGACGATGAAAAGCGTTTTCGTAGTTGTCGTTAGTTTCTTCAT
>JBBDVD010000049.1:0-4561 GCA_040903565.1 Minisyncoccota bacterium | reverse complement strand
TACGGCTCGCAAATTTTTGGGGCTTTCGCCTTGTCTCCTACTCGAAAATTTAGATCACCAACTTTGGAGATTTTTATCTAAGCTTCAGCGCACAACGCAACTCTCCCTCCAACTAGCACAACTGCATCCATAAATGAACCTTTTCTGGATCTCCTCGCTCATCCAATTTTGGGCCTTTTGCCTTGTCTCGTTTTGAAAATCTCAGTTATCACTAACAACCTAGTAACCCAACAACTTCGTAACCTAGCAACTTACTAACTCAGTACCTAGCAACCTTTGGAACGGTTGCTGTTTAGGGGTAAATACCGTATAGTACTCGCACTTTCGTAGCGCCCACCGCGCTTTTATTAATAGAGAAAGTAGCGAAGAGATGGCGAAGTCCTCTCTTCCTATAACCTAAAAACTAACATCTATAACCTAATTATTATGGCCCGAGAATTCCCCCTAGAGAAGCTGCGTAACTTCGGTATCGTGGCGCACGTAGACGCCGGCAAGACAACCACTTCCGAGCGGGTGCTTTTCTATACCGGTATGTCCCACAAGATTGGTGAGGTACACGACGGTGAGACTGTCACCGACTGGATGGAGCAGGAGCGTGAGCGCGGTATCACTATTACCGCGGCTGCTATTTCCTGTAACTGGTCCAAGACCAACGTGGAAGACCGCAAGGATAAGTCTCAGATGTACACCTTCAACGTCATCGACACTCCGGGCCACATCGACTTTACCGCTGAGGTGAAGCGTTCGATGCGTGTACTCGACGGCGCGGTGGTTGTTTTCGACGGTGTGGCGGGAGTAGAGCCACAGTCAGAAACCAACTGGCGTTATGCCGACGAAGCCGGGGTTCCTCGTATCTGCTACATCAACAAGATGGACCGCGTGGGAGCTTCTTTCGAGCGTTCTTTTGAATCTATTTTGAAGCGCCTTTCTCCAAAGGCTGTGCGATATCAGCTTCCTTGGGGAAGTGAGGATAATCTTCAGGGCGTCATCGACCTACTCGAAATGAAAGCTTATACCTTCACTGGCGAGATGGGTATGATCGTAACTCCGGTGGATGTTCCGGCTGAACATGCTGATGAAGCCAAGAAGTATCATGACGAGTTGGTTGAGCGTATCGTTTCCACTGACGACACTTTGATGGAGCGCTTCTTTGGCGGAGAGGAAATCCCTCTCGATGAGCTTAAGGCAGCCATGCGTAAAGCAGTCATCAACAACCTAATTTTTCCAGTAATGACTGGTTCATCTCTGAAGAATATCGGTGTACAGCGCGTACTTGATGCTGTGGTTGACTACCTTCCTTCACCGATTGACCTGCCACCAGTAAAGGGAATCAACCCAAAGACTGAGGCTGAAGAAGAGCGTTCTGCTTCTGATGAAGAGCCTTTCTGTGCTTTGGCTTTCAAACTTCAAACAGACCCATTCGTGGGTGCTTTGACTTTCTTCCGCGTTTACTCCGGTACGGTCAAGGCTGGTAGCTATATATATAACGCCAACACTGGTGACAAAGAACGCCTGGGACGTATCGTTCGTCTTCAAGCTGATAAGCGTACTGAAATTGAGGAGGTACACGCCGGAGAAATTGCCGCGGCTGTAGGACTTAAGGATGTAAAGACTTCGCACACTCTTTGTGAAGAGTCTAAACCACTCATGCTTGAGCAAATTGTCTTCCCAGAACCAGTGGTAGCTCTACGCATTGAACCTAAGACTAAGAACGACCAAGAAAAGATGGGTATGGCACTGAAGAAGCTTTCTGATGAAGATCCAACTCTACGTATTTCTACCGACGATGAAACTCTCGAGACTATCATCGCTGGTATGGGTGAGCTTCACCTTGAAATCATTGTTGATCGTATGAAGCGTGAGTTCGCAGTGGAAGCCAACGTTGGTAAGCCACAGGTAGCCTACCGCGAGACCATTCAAGGAGCTGCCGAAGCTGAATACAAGTACATCAAGCAGACTGGTGGTCGTGGTCAGTACGGTCACGTTAAGATTCGCATCAAGCCCATGGAGCCTTTGGCTGAAGGTGAGGAAGTGAAGAAGAACGTTACTCGTGAAGATCACTTCGAATTCGTTGATGCTATTAAGGGAGGTGTGATTCCAAATGAATTTATCCCGGCTGTTATGAAGGGTGCTAAGGAAGCTATGGCTCGAGGTATGGTGGCCGGTTACAAGATGGAAGATGTTTCAGTCGAACTTTACGACGGTAGCTTCCATGACGTGGACTCCTCTGAAATCGCCTTTAAGCTTGCTTCCATCAATGCCTTCAAGGAGGCGGCTCGGAAGGCCGGTGCGGTTATCCTTGAGCCGGTTATGAGGGTGGAAATCACAACTCCGGAGCAATTCATGGGTGACATCAACGGCAACCTCGCTTCTAAGCGAGGCCAGGTTGAGGGTATGGATGACCGAGACATGGTGAAGGTTATTCGCGCTAAAGTACCACTTTCTGAATTGTTTGGTTACACCACTACCTTGCGTTCTATGACTGAAGGTCGGGCCAACATGACTATGGAGTTCGACCACTACGCTGTCGTTCCCCCAAATATCGCTGAGGATATAAAGAAAGCCCGCGGCTTTGTGCCAAAGGACATCGATGAGTAATCGGATTTAAAATCATACAAAACAGGGCGGCCGAAGGCCGCCCTGTTTTGTATCTAAAATTACCCACAGAAAGTTATCCACACTGGCCTGATTGAATAAGTATCCGATGGGCATACAATTATAGATACATTGGAGCCGCTCCCGTAAAGGGGGCGGTTCTTACGTAATTATCGATTCATTATCTATATTATTTTTTAATAAAAAACTCATGAGCCTTCTAAAATTTAACAGTGTCGCGTTGGTCATCTCTATAATGGTAGGGGTCGCCAGCTTGATGATCTTTACTTTCATTGCTCCGCACAGTGCCCAAGCTTCGTCGCAATATCCGGCATATATAATGGCGGCGACCCCTACAAAAGGGGCGACCCCGCTGACTGTTGTATTTACTTTTCCCGGCGGCGGTTTTGATAAAGGGGGATATTGGACATTACACTACGGTGATGGTCAGAGTGATTTCATGCCTGTGCCAGCCGACTTTTCAGGTACACTCGAAAAAACTCACGTCTATAAGTCTGCCGGTACATATAAGGCTAAAGTAATTGACGACAATTACCCCGACGTAGAAATACCTTACGCCAACGCCACCATTACTGTCTCAGCCCCTGCTACGGGAGCTACTCTATCTGCTTCTCCGACTGCCGGTAACGCGCCCCTCTCCGTGAAGTTTACCGGAAATGGCGGTGGAAAATCGTATTTCGGTGGAGTCTGGCTTGAATACGGAGATGGAAAGAAGGTACTCTTCTGCAACCCAGGCAGCAGCTGTGGCACAAAATCATTAAGCTATACCTATGCGACAGCCGGGACATATAAAGCAAAACTTATAGGTGAGGGTGAAGGTGCGGCTTCTAATCTTGGAACAGCCACGATCGAAGTCGCCAAGATGTCAGAGCCTAGAACGTCCACTACCTTGTCCGTTGCTCAGACTGGTGACAAGGCTTCTTTGGCAGTCAAAGCCACTCTAGGTTTCAATAGTACTTGTCAGTACTACAAACTAGACTGGGGTGATGGAAATGTCGAAGAGAAGAAAGCCCCCTCTCATTCCATGATGTGTGGTATGGCCATGACTAGCTTGACCAGGTCCCACACCTACAAAAACCCTGGTACCTACACAATCACTCTCGACGGAACCCATACCAAGAAGGTGACTGTGCCAGTCGTAAGGCATTCTGACCCAATACCTCCTCTGAGTTATTCTTCCGATAAAGATCGGGCTGCTCAAATTGATACTTTAAGGAAGCTCCTCGAAACATTAATTCAAATGATTAATTCTACAGGCGGTTCTCAAAAAGTTACCCCACAAGGAGGATCGTTCATTCTACCTGTCCAGTCGCAACCTTTATCAAATCCTGGAACTACCAACACTACCAGAAGTTGTCTTACTCTGGCTCGATCTATGGACATAGGTGCTAATGATCAGATGACTGGTGGAGAGGTATCAAGTCTCCAGCAGTTTCTGCGTGGTACGGGCGACTTCACTTACCCTGAAATCACTGGTTACTACGGCCAAAGTACATCGCAGGCCGTGCAGAAATGGCAAGCTAGAAATGGTGTTGTAACTTCAGGTACGCCGGCAAGTACAGGGTTTGGTCGAGTTGGTGCTAGGACTAGAACAGTCATGTCTTCTTGTCGTTAGTTTGGATTGTTTTTCCCAGGACTCTTCCAGGAGGTTGACGAGAAACCGGATTAAAAATAACAACAAAGAGTCGCCGATGGCGACTCTTTGTTGTTTGTTGTGCTAGACGCGCGTCTGGGAGATAATGTTTAGGAGCGTTTTTTGAAAAAAAGGAGCAAGGGAGATGCACCACGAACTCGTTGAATCTAGCGGTATATTCGAAGTGGTAGAGGGGCTGGCGGAACACGGCGACAATAAGTGGTCAGTTGTGGATGTTGACAATTGCCTGACAGCTCGACGATTGATGGCTCATGGCGTTGGCTATAACGTCTATTTCGAAGTAATCGAGGT
>JBBDVD010000048.1:0-4699 GCA_040903565.1 Minisyncoccota bacterium | reverse complement strand
ATTGCCCAAATTGCAGACAAACAAGTCGCGCCTGTGTTAGAGGGTCTCACTGCTCGTGTTATAGATTACAAGCCAGAGATAAATCTCTCACTCACGCTTACACAGCCAGGCCTCCATAACCGCATGAACGCGGCAGCGGCTACCGCTGCCGCCAAGTTTCTTGGCGTAGAGCAGTCAATGATTACAGCTGCGCTTGAAAATTTTGCCGGTACATGGCGACGTTTTGAATATAAGGGAGATGTTAATAACGCACCGGTCTATGATGACTACGCACATAATCCGCAAAAAGTTGCCGCCGCAATTGCAGGAGTAAAGGAGAAATTTCCAAACCGAAAACTCACCGTAGTATTTCAACCACATACGTATTCACGCACGAAGGCCTTCTTTGATGAGTTTGTAACTACGCTTTCAGGTGCTGATAGAGTGGTTATGGTCCCAATATACGCCGCACGCGAAAAAGACGAAGGGGTCGTGAGTAGCGAGCAAATAGTTACCGCTCTTACCAAGATGAATGTATCAGCAGAATTTTTCCATACGCTCGAAGCCGCTGCATTGTCAGTTAAAGAATCGGTAGGAGTTGATGATGTGGTGCTCGTCTGCGGGGCTGGGGATGTAATCATGGTGTCTGAGGCGTTGACACAATAAGAAGCTTTTGGTACTTTTGCGACAGCGAAAACTATCTGGGAGGATGGGATGGACGAGTCCCTTATCCGACAGCAGTTGCTGTCTTTGAAATTTGTCCACATGTTCTTCGTGGGCACCGGTACACCAAAAGAAAAACGCTATGTGGACGGACGAGAGATCTGGTGCGACACCCGTTTCACTGCTGTGATTGAACGAAATGGTGAAGGCATCGCTTTGCTGGGATTCCACCTCTCTCGAGAGAGTTTGTTCGTTGAACAGATACAAGGCATCAAAGGGGTGAATAGCAAAGGCTGCGATCTAGGCCCTTTCTTGATTCTGTGTGCCGAGAAGGTGGCACGATTGCTTGGTAAGGCCAATGTCTGTATTCAGCCAGCCAATCGCAATTCTTACTGGGATCTAGACGAAGAGCATCGCCTTTATCCGCAGTTGTACGCGCATCAGGCGCGTATGAAAAGAAGGTACGATCTTAGCGCCAAGCAGTGTGGCTACGATCCACCACAATACGGTTATAACTGGTGGCATAAGACCATCCGCAAGCGGATAACTTTTGCCCGCTGGCTGCGGTTGCAGGAAATTCTTTTCAACCGGTCGGCTCGAAATATTTTCCCATTCTTTCGGGGGGTTCGAGCCGGTTGAATAGGTTTGCGCAAGGCGTCGGGGAGACATCCCGGCGCTTTTCTTTTTGGGTCTCAGGTGGTAGCGTACTTCTATGGAAAATAAGGGATTATTGAGTGTAGTAGCCACACCAATTGGAAACTTGGAAGATATCACCAAGCGCGCTTTGCGGGTGCTTGGTGAAGCTGATTATATATTATGCGAAGATACTCGAGTGACGGGTAAGCTTTTAAAACACTATGACATCAAGGCTCCACTTAAGCGCTACGACGCGCATGCCAGCGAGGCCACGCACCAGAGTGTCCTTCGTGACCTAGAAGACGGGAAAAAGATTGCGCTTGTTTCTGACGCAGGGACTCCCGGGGTGAGCGACCCGGGAGTGATGTTGGTGGATAGAGTACGCGAGCAAAATCGGCGCCTGCCTGCCGGCAGGCAGGCGCGCGTCGACGCCATCCCCGGTCCGTCCGCCATTACCGCTGCTTTCTCAATCGCCGGTATTCCTGGCAACCAGTTCACCTTCCTTGGTTTTGTACCGCATAAAAAACGCCCGTCAAACTTTCTTCTAAAGTTTGACGGCCTATGACCATCCGGTGATTTTCTTTGAGTCTACTCATCGCATAATGAAGGCTTTGGAATCACTCAAAAACCTTTCCATCGATAGAAAGGTTTCGATAGCGAGAGAAATTACCAAAATGCACGAAGAATTCGTTTCCGGTTCCGCTAGCGAGCTTGTCGAATACTTCACCCAAAATCCTGACCACCAAAAAGGCGAATTTGTCGTCATGATATACTGAAGATAATATGAAAAAATATATTTTCCCAATTCTAGGTATCGTATCTATGACTCTGTTCGCAACCTTTTGGTATTTTGAAAAAAGAGTAGACCAAGAAGCTGTGGTCGAACCATCTCCCGAACGGCAAGCGGCCTGTGAGCAGCACCTGATCGCGGCCATCTTCCCAGATGACGGCTCGGCTGAGGCTTTTATGGAAGCTTGTCTCAGAGGAGAGCCGGTGTTGCCTAGCGATCAAGACGAGCCTCCTTTCCCCGATGAAGGCCAACCTTCGGCAGGTAATCCCACTGGTCCTTACGTGGGCGCAGGTTGTGCCATTGGTGGTTGCAGTAGCCAGATTTGTGGTGAAGCGGGAGAAGTGGAAGACATAGCGACGACCTGTGAATGGCGAGAAGAGTACGCTTGCTACGCCGTCTCCCGATGTGAACGCCAAGCTAATGGTCAGTGTGGTTGGACTGAAACTGATCAGTTCAATCAATGTCTGACTGAAGCGGCTGCTTTAGAGAGAAACGAAATAATTTATTAAGTAATAAATAGTTATGTCCAGAGAATCCCTAATCTTTTTGCTCGGAATAATAACATTCTTTTTGCCTGTAGTGGGTGTCCCTCCGGAGTGGAAAGAATATAGTCTCTGGGGTATTGGTATTTTATTGGTTTTGATCGGAATCTCTCTTAAGAGAAGTGCCTATCTACGCCGTATCAACGATGCGGGGGGTGAGCTCCATACCGACTCCTTTGTGGAAAGTCAACCTTCCTTGCTAGATGTTCCGCCAGAAAAATCACAAATCAAGGAAGAAGCTGGTTAAAATCAAACAACGGCTATGATACTAGCTAGTTTCCAAAACCTTTTCAAAATATGATGAAGTTTAGTGTCATTACCATAACCTTGCTAGCTGTTGGCGCCAGCGTAGCCTTTGCCTTACCTGATCTAAGGTCAGTTACTTACGATAGTCAGGCAGTAGGTGGGGCCTTTGAGGAGGAACAATCAAGTGAGCCCATCAATCAAAACGACGACCGCGAGGAGGTTCTCCACCAGCCTCTACCGGAGCAAGTAAAAGCAATATACATGACCGCTTGTGTGGCTGGTACTCCAAGCTTTAGGCAGAAGCTGGTCGATTTAATGGCCGAGACAGAAATCAACTCGGTCATCATCGACATAAAAGACTATTCAGGAACTATTGCCTTTTCTCCTACCGCCCCGGCCTTGCAAGGAGCTTGGGCAGCCGCCAAGTGTGGCGCTCGCGATATGCGCGAATTCATCGCTTTACTACATGAAAAGGGCATATTCGTTATCGGTCGTATTACCGTTTTTCAAGATCCGCATTACGCCAATCATCATCCGGAGTTGGCGGTCAAAAAGTCTGATGGTGTAACTGTTTGGCGCGACCACAAGGGCTTAGCTTTTATTGATGTCGGCGCGCGCGCCTACTGGGACTATATCGTGGCGCTCTCGCGCGATTCCTACAACCTCGGTTTTGACGAACTAAATTTTGACTACGTTCGTTATCCTTCTGATGGTCCGATGAACAATATATCTTTCACTCACTCTAAAGACTATCCGGGCGACAATGATAAACAGGCCAACCTCGAAGAATTTTTCAAATACCTAAAAGAGAAGATGGACGACGAAACACTCTTTGACGATTATCGCCATGTTAATACCGGTCGCGATACGGCAATCCCTTGGACTTCGGCCGACTTATTTGGCATGACCACTACCAACTACGACGACCTTTCTATCGGCCAAGTGCAGGACAGGGCAGCACCATATTTTGACTTCATTGCCCCAATGGTCTATCCATCACACTATCCACACAATGCTTTTGGATATGGCAATCCCAATCATCATCCGTATGAGATAGTGCACTACGCCATGAAGAAGGGAGTGGAACGGATGGAGTCGGAAACCACCCCGATGATGGGCTTTTTACATACTCGCGTCGGTACCTCAACTCCGGCGGTTTACAAAAAACCAACCTACACCGCCGACAAATTCCGCACTTGGATCCAGGATTTTGACTACGGCGGCGACTACGACGTGGCTGAGGTGAAAGCTCAAATCAAAGCCAGTTATGACGCCGGCGTCATGAGTTGGATGATTTGGGATCCGAGCAACATCTATACTAGGGGAGCACTTGAGTCGAGTATATAGTAGTTAGTATATGGTATATAGGGATGAAAAAATTCGACATTTTACTGACCTTGAAGCCTGGAAGGCAGCTCATTCATTAGCTTTAGAAATTTATAAAATCACAAAGCTCTTTCCGAAGGAGGAATTGTTTGGTCTAACTAATCAAATGCGAAGAGCTTCTGTTTCTATAGGATCAAACATCGCTGAAGGATTTAGTCGCAATACCTCAAAAGACAAATCATATTTTTATACCATAGCTAAAGGATCAACTACTGAACTTGAGAGTCAATTGTTGTTAGTAAATGACCTAGGTTATATAAATAACAATAGCGATTTTACTCGTATCAGAAGTCAAATTGACCAAACTGGCAGGCTCATTACGGGTTTAATCAAGTATTTACAAAATCAAAGGCTTTGATTTTGTCCCTATATACTACATACCATATACTATATACTGTTCGTATGTACGACCCAGAGAGAATTACTTTTTTTGCCAATACTGACGCACGTGGAAAGA
>JBBDVD010000047.1:0-4752 GCA_040903565.1 Minisyncoccota bacterium | reverse complement strand
CTACCTAAAAGCACAAAACTGTCTCTTTCAACATCATTAAAAGCTTCATTGTCGCCATAACCAACTTGGTTGGCTATATAATCAAAATCAATTGCGCAGTCTTCCATATATGGCACAGCAGTATTCAAAACTGAAAACTCAAATTCCCAATCTTCACTATCACTCGATGCAAGTGAGCTGGTCGCAGTTTCACTAAAGGTACTTAGTGCTCCTGTATAAACAGTATTTCCACCTCTTATTATCTCTACCTGCAAATCAGCACAAAACGCACCAGTGCTTGAGGCGTTTACCAAACGATACTCCACATCCTCAGCTAAATCTGCAGTCACAGTAGTGTCTCTGGAATCAGCTGTTTGATTGGTAAGTTCAAGATCAATACCCAATGAGCTAGCGCCAAAAATGTTTTCAAAAGAAGACTCACGGTCGCCAAAGAAGGCTTGTGCAGAAAGCGGTGCCAGCAAGAAAGGCACAATCAATAAAGCCAAAACGAATGATCGTAATGATTCTAAGTTAATTATTTTTTTGTATTTAAAGTTGTTCATTATTTTCTTTTCTCAAGAATCTTCCCCATGGAATGAATATAGTCACTAGCAACACGATGACGACAGTCGCCATCACTGATTTGCCATTTGGTGTGGCTAAGTATGCAGACATGTAACCAGCGTATGGGACCGAAAGAAAAACTTTACCAAGTATTTCCTCCTCCCGTACCTGACGATAATCTACATCTTCATTAGCATCACCCTTAGTGACATAGAGTAACCCACCATCTTCCACTACTGCTTCTACTATGCGGTGAGTGGTAGGAGTAGGGTTCACTTCAGTACCAGTGAAGGTAATGATATCGCCTACACCGTATTCAGCCCGTGGTATATAAGCCAGTACTGAACCAGTTTTGATAACTGGTTCCATTGAACCGCTTTCCACCACCATAAACTCGTAGTTGTCATCTATCGGCAAGGCTGAACCAAGCACAAAGATTGCTGCTAATAGTATAAGAGTAAGGATTACCCTCCATGTCCATGTAAAGAACCGCTTCATGAGAATGATTGCTGAGTACTAATACCCAACCCGCCCAGCACCACTTTTTCTCCAGAAAAAGTGGTGCTGGGAACGGTTAGGTGTTAAAGATCGTACTGTTCAAGTCCTGACGCATTTCCACTCCAAGGTGTCCAAGTAGAAGGATATGAAGATGTCGCGTCTGCAGCAGTCATGACACCCCAGTAGAATGTTGAATTCAACTCTGACTTATCAATCTCGATGGTGAAGACTCCGTCTGGATTAGAAGTAGCGTCTCGGTCGCCAGATGCAGTAACCCAGCTTAGGGCAGATACTAGAACATTCGTTGTTGAAGTATGCCAACCGTTGTACCCGGTACCCGTTGTTGGTCCCCATGCACTGTATAGGTGAGTGCCGAATGCAGGGGGTGAATCGGTGCCGTCGTTACTGTGGATCTGATATTCAGGAACCATACCGTCTTGTGAAATTACCAAGCCGTATGCATAATGACCGTTTCCATCATCAGCATTGACTTCGTCAATATCGATTGTCCAAAGGAGCGAACCTCCAAGATCTTCTACGATGATTCCAGCAGGAACAGAGCCACCGATAGTATGTGTTTGTGGTGCGTTGACTGGATTCAAGCTAGAACAAACAAAGTTATCGTTGTTCAACTTCTGCTCAGCGTAGAAGTACATACTTCCTTCTACCTGACCGTTTTGTTGAGAGTTAGTCACATCTGACCCATCACAGACAGGTTTGTTGTTTTGAATAACTAAGTCTCCGCTACCATCTCGCTCAAATGAGCCGAAACAGTATGCATATCCAACTCGGTATGAACCGTCTGTCATTACACCATCGTCTCCGACAGCACCAGATGAATCTTCAACCGGAAGCCAGTCTGAGTCGGTAAGATCAAATGAATTGATGTTTTCACCTGCACCTGGGTTATAAAGACCGTTGTTGTTCGTGTCATTCCAGTATGCGATCTCGACGTAATTCTTCATGCCGTTTGTGTTGGACGTTACGTCTGGCTTCAGACATGCCCATGATTCCTGCGTTGGCTCAAGCGCCCAGTCAGCAGTACTGCTGTCACCAGGGATAAGACCGCCGTACGTAAAGAGTGTTCGATTATCAGACCACTGGTTAAAAGTGGAGTCGCCGTGACTATTTTCAGGTGTGCTGTTCGTCTGTGCAACCTGCATGGTAAGTGAACCAGCAGTAAATGCGTTGGCCTGTGAAGTCTCAGTGTCTGAGAAGAAGGCACGTGTGCTTAGAAAGCCGGCTGTAGCAACCACAGCGATAGTGGCTACTGCAAGTACGAGCTTATTAATATTAATTGCTTGTAACATATTTTATAAGTTATTTTTAAGTGGATAAACCACCAACAAATGTTGGCTGTGTAAGGGCTGGATTTACTTTAAAGTAAATAAAGACACCGCGCAAAATTGCGCGGTGTCTTTATACACTCTTAAAATTACCTCCAACAACCCATTCACAGACAAAATTCATGGTTACGACCCATTATACGCCGAAAAGACAATGTAACAATATTGACAGAATCCCAAAACGTTCTCTTCCTTGTTTGTTTAAAGGGGTAAATTATTTACGATTTCTGGTTGGGGTAATTATTTGAGTTATCAGAGCTACAATTTGTTGTTTATTCTTTGGATCACTTTCAGCAACTAAGAGGGCTACGGCAGTAAGAGCACCCGGGCTTATAGTGCGCACACTCTTTGATCTAAAACGTCTTAAGAACCAAATAAAAGCAAAGGCTCCTGAACGCTTATTCCCGTCAGAGAATGGATGGTTCTTGACGATAAAATAAAGCAGATGAGCTGCCTTCTCTTCTACACTAGGATAAAGTGTCTTCCCTCCGAATGATTGTAAAACATTCCCCAAAATACCCTCGACAGCACCATTAGAACGCTCGCGAGCAAACAATTCAGTTGCTTCGCCTTTTCTCGATAGCTCATTTTTGAACTCGTTAATAACAGCAATCAACTCTTTTGCATCGAGTTGAACTTTCTTCTTTGAAATTCCTATGGGTTTCAACCCCCCTTTGTCGTAGGCGTCAAGGGAGACCCAAGTACTGGCGAATTCTTTAACCAAATCCAATACTGTTTCAGTATTAAGAGACGTTCTAGAAGGCAACAAAACCATCACATCATCAACGGCTTTTATAAAGGCTGAATAGTTATCACCAATACGTCTCCTATTTATTGTGTACCCTTCGACAATATATTGACGTAAAGTTTTAGTGGCCCATTTACGAAATTGGGTAGCTACCTTAGAGTTTATGCGATAACCAACCGAAATAATTACATCTAGATTATAAAACTCCACCATGTAGGTTTTGCCATCGGCAGCAGTTGTTGCATTTTTTGCAACAACTGCTGCCTTATTTAATTCCCCATCCTTAAATATATTCTTAAGGTGTCGAGAGATAACCGATTTATCTCGACCAAATAATACTGACATCTGATCGAGAGTTGCCCATATATTTTCATGATTAGAATCACCACGTAATTCAATCGCTCCACTTGGAGCCTGGTAGATCAGGGTGCTATTTCGAGGAGATTTTTCTGTTTTTTTAAGCTTATTCATTTACAGTATTTTAACAAAGAGAGACTACTATTACACCTTACAACCAGTACTAACAATAAGAGAATGCTACAATGTACGAAATATGGACGTTCGTTTGAATAAATATTTGGCCGATAGAAAACTGGCTTCTAGGCGCGAGGCTGATGTGTTGATCGCTGAAGGAAAGGTGTTGGTTAATGGCAAAAAGGCGGTGATTGGACAGAAGGTGGGTGACGACGACTTGGTCCGCCTCTCTCCTTCAGCCACCCGCGCCAAAAACTACCTCGCCTACTACAAAGGCGCCGGTACCATCACTCATTCTCCCGACAAGGAAAAGGGCGAAGTGGATATTGTTACTAAAATAAAAAAAGACTATGGACTGGAGAACATCTTCCCTATTGGCCGCCTCGACAAAGCCTCTGAGGGACTGATTATCCTCTCTGACGACGGCCTGGTCACCGGCGCTCTCTTGGAGCCCGGCAATGAAAATGAAAAAGAATACGAAGTGACGGTAGATAAGCCGGTGACAGCCGGGTTTTTGAAGAAGCTGGCGCGCGGAGTTCGGATAGAGGGTTACTTGACCAAACCCGCCTTAACCGCGAAGAAATCCGAAAAAACTTTTCGCATCGTTTTGACTGAAGGAAAGAAACACCAAATCCGCCGCATGTGCGCCGCGCTCGGTTGGCAGGTGCAGAATTTGAAGCGGGTACGGATAGTAAATATTGAGCTGGGGCGATTGAAGCCAAATCAATACAGAAAAATAGCTGGTAAAGAACTGCAGATTTTCCTAAAAGAAATGGGCTTGGGGTAGAATAAAAAATTCGATACTTTACCTTGGCGACCTAATTTTCAGGTAGCTGATATAAAAAGAGGCCTCAAACATGCCCGAGGGCAGCTTGAGGCCAGAGTTTTGCACATCTCACAAAGGGACGAGAATCGGAGGAACGACCTCGTCATTTTTGATTATACCACGTTGTAACAATGAGTGAAAGAGAAATTTTGATAAAAAAATTGACCCCGGACACGCAAGCGCGTCCGGGGTCGGGGGTACGAGGGGTAGGCCAGCAGTTTAGTCGGGGAGGAACAAAGAATCCAACGGGGGACTCCTTACCTTATTAGAATAACCTGAAATATCAATCCTGTTTTGCTGAGGTGTGGATAACTACA
>JBBDVD010000046.1:0-4809 GCA_040903565.1 Minisyncoccota bacterium | reverse complement strand
GTGACCCCACGGGGAGTCGAACCCCGCTTTCCAGGATGAAAACCTGATGTCCTAACCGATAGACGATGGGGCCAGTGCAGTGTTGGCTGGCCTTGAAAACTAGACGCTTTCAAGTCCGCCACATAGTAGCAAAAATGTTGAAAAGCGCCAGTTTGCTGGCCGTAAAACTGTCCGGCCAGCTATCCCCGATCACGCCACGGGGAATTTCGCGGCCGGAACCCGGCGGTTTTGCTGGACAGAGAGTCGCCCTCCGGCGACCCATTTTTGACGTCGCCACTCATCCCCGAGTTGACACTCGGGCATTCTGGCGACATTCAGTAAAACTACCATGTTTTTACTCCCCCTTGAACTACCCCTGTGCAAATTTGCCCTTAACGATTGGGTACTTGTAGGCTACACTTAATATATTATCAGTTAGCACCTCCAAAACCATGAACGAATATAGTGCACCAAATCAACCCTCACCAGAACAAACCACGTTTATATTCAAAACAATTAGAATAGTCTGGTACATATTCTATGTACTTGAAGCTCTGCTGGCTTTTCGCTTTGCTCTAAAGCTACTTGGAGCCAATGCTGGCGCCGGATTCACCGATTTTATCTACACCGTCTCATCCGTTCCCCTTGCTCCCTTCCAATTTGTGTTTAGCAATAACGCAGTCGGCGGAAGTGTCATCGAGTGGAGTACCTTGCTCGCCATGGCGGTATATTGGGCCTTGGTGTGGGGAATCATTAAGTTGGTATTGATATCTCGCAAGGTGGACACCCGTCGCGCCGAGGTCTCGATAGAAAAGCAGGACGAGATTTAATTGCATTAATTTTTATGATTATCTTTTTTATCCTCGGTGCTATAATAGGTTCTTTCTCGGTGGTCTTTGTACTACAGAACACTGCCCCTGTCTCAGTCACCTTCCTCTCTTCGGAGATTGAAGGTTCATTAGCTATCATCTTAACCTTTACTTTCGTAGGAGGCGTTCTAACAACCATCCTCTTCCTCTTACCTAGTTTAGTGGCAGATTGGATACATACTTCGCAATTAAAACGCCAAGTTAAAACCTTGGGGGCTGATTTGGATGGAGCCAAAGAACGGGAACATGAGGCTACTGTTCGAGCTAAGCAAGTGGAGACAGCTACCCCGACTACCGTTAACGACTGATTATTCTTTACCTTATGCCCCTACTCATTATCCTTGGCATTTTTCTACCGAGACTAGTGTCGGTCTATCTATACTTCTTCACTGGCTGGTTTATGGGCGTCTTCGAGACCCAAATGTGGCCAATACTTGGCTTCATTTTCATGCCATACACCATGCTCTGGTATAGCGCCGTCGTAAATTGGTACGGGGGCGAATGGGACCTATGGCAAATTGTTGTTCTGGGAGTGGCGATAATATCTGACCTGTCTTCCAACAAAGGTGGCTTTACCTCTTAGAAAGAAGACAAAACAAAAGCCACTGACCCTAAGGGGTCAGTGGCTTTTGTTTTGTCCAACTTAAACGGCTGGAGTCTCTCCTTCTGCTGGAGCTTCTGGAGTCTCCGGAGCTGGTGCCATTGGGTCAGCAGCTGGTTCTGTCACTGGATCTACTGCTGGCGCGTCTGTGGAAGGCGCCATAGGATTCATTTCATCTGTCATAATGGTTTTTTATTTAATTGACAACGACGCTTGCCATTATACCAATATAATCAATTGCTTTCAGCAATTTAGGTGGTATAACTTCTTAACCCACTTATTTTATTATCAAAAATATTCCTTGGTTAAAATTAAAAAGAGCCTTGAAGAATCTGTAAGATCTAAGTTCAATAAGTAAGTGTAACATTTTGAGATAATCAAGGTGTTGCGCTTCCACATTGAATCTAGCGCACATATATTTGACACCTTTTAGTAAATATGATATACTTAATAAAGCGGTACATGTTCACTATTGGTGGGAGGCGCCAATGAAGATAAGCAATGAGGAGCTTGGCCGTGCTCTAGATATGGCCTTTGCTGACCATTGGGAAAATGGCCTCCCAGAGGTTCCGGCAAAACTCCGGCTAGTGATAAATTCTTTGCTGGCCCAAACGGGAAATAAGCTCCCCAAGGATCCCGAAAGACTTAGGCTACTGATTGGGGAGCGAAAGAACCGGAGGATAAGACAAATCCTCCGTCACCAAAAAATAACGACGGAAGGTTTGGCGTTCGCTATCCGCGACGCCCTCTCTTAAGAGCTTACTTTAGAAAAACCCTCCACTTGAAGCAGGTGATGTCAATCGCCTGCTTTTTTCTTTTCAATATCTCTGGCATTTTCCTCAACGTACTCAACTACATCAGGAAAAGGTACCCGGGTTACTACACTAAGCATACCTGCCCTGCTCCAGTTACCATCAGTACCGTGAGTATCGGGGTCAGTCCTGACAATATAAATGAACTTGGGATCGCGGTTTTTAAAAAGGTGTCGATATTTAGTACTGTAGTAGGCTTTTGAAAGGTCGTTGTCACGATGGTCCTTTTCAAATCCTTTGACAGTCCAATGGCCCTTATCATCTGGTCGGATATCGTGTGGCGAAGTGTGATAACCCAAACCAAAACCATAACGTTTATTAACCTCTATGAACTTCTTCATTAGATCACTTGGTTTTTTATCGTTGGACTCTATCTCCTTTTGAAACTCTTCAAATTTGCGGTCCCGCAATTCGTAAGGTAAAGATAGGGTTGCGTAAATATCTTCATCTTCATACCCGGCCAACTCTCCGCGCATTTCATCAACATCATCGCTATCAAGATAATCACCGAGGTCACCGAAGAAGTCTTCGATGAGCTGCTGTTTGAGGTACCGGTCGAAGAGTTTGTCTTTCAGTTCTTCCACCGAGCCTTCTCTCTCTTCTTCTGCAAAGGACTCCTGCTCGGCGACCATTTTAGGGTCTTCCGCCGCGCCACCGGCAACCTTTCTAATTGATTCAAATCCTGACATACTGAAAATATTTATTTTTGTATTCTATCATTTTAATACTCAAACGCTGATTTAATAGCCCCCAAGTCTTCTGGGGTATCAATCCTGTAGGAATCCTCCGGCCTGGTGTTGCCAGAGGCGGGCGTAGACGCCGTCATACTTCAAAAGAGCCTCGTGTGAGCCATCTTCCACTATTTTACCATTTTCGAGCACGATGATGCGATCCATCTCGCGCAGGGTGGAGAGGCGATGCGCGATTGCTACCACAGTTTTGCCCTCCATTAGTCTATGGAGAGCTTTCTGGATAGCCACTTCGCTCTCACTATCAAGAGCGGAGGTCGCTTCGTCGAGCAAAAGTATCGGCGCGTTTTTAAGCATGGCGCGCGCAATAGCCACGCGCTGCTTCTGCCCACCAGAGAGTTTTATTCCGCGCTCACCCACCAAAGTGTCGTATCCTTCCGGCAAGTCTTTGATAAAGTCATGAGCCTGAGCCAACCGCGCCACCGCCATGATTTCGTTATCGGTGGCTTTGGGTTTGCCGTAGGCGATGTTTTCGCGAATCGAGCGATGGAAAAGCATCGGCTCTTGCGGCACGACGGCGATACTTTCACGCAGAGAATCCTGTGTCACCTCACTGATATTTTGGCCGTCAATCAAAATTTCTCCACCTGTAAGATTATGTTGGCGAAGCAAAAGCGACACGAAAGTGGTTTTCCCAGCGCCAGAAGGACCAACCAGACCAACGCGCTGCCCGGATGGGATAGTGAGATTAAATTCATCAAAAACTTTATTCTTTCCGTACTCAAAAGTGACGTTTTGCCACTCGATCGTCGCCGACTCGACCTTGAGTCCCGTGGAGTCTGACACGTCTTTGATTTCATAAGGTACTAACAGTTCTTCAAACCCTTCTTTAACCTCACCGATAGTACGGGCAGTACTATTAAATGCCCGGCCGATAAATATCAGTGTGCCGGAGAGCTGAATTATAAGCGACGCTACTAGTACAAACTCACCGGTAGTGATGGCCTCTTCGCTCCAACGTGCCACCAAAATATAGAACAAAATAAATCCAAATATAAAAAGCACAAAGCTATTTACCAGAAGCATTACCTCTGTATAGAACCAGTTGGCTTTGTTTTTAACAAGATAATTTTCAGTTAATTTCTCTATGCGTTCTTTCTCAAAAAATTTGCGCGCATATTGGCGAGTTGCTGATATATTCGCAAATATATCTATCATATGGGCGTGCAATTTAGATGAAGCTTCCGCGTTCTCTTTAGATAACCGTTGCTTTCTAGGAGCTAAGAACTTATTAACGATAAGTAATACAAATATCAGCCCGAGGAATATGAAGGCTGATAGGACGTCCACAGACAAAATAAAAAAGAAGGTAACGGTCATTGCCACGACGGAGTTAGTGAAAGTCCACAATATTTCTGGAATCAAATCATCTACACCATCGACTACATTACGAACCTTATTCTGTATTGAGCCAGCGAAGCGGTTACTAAAATAACTATGACTATGTTCGATAACATGTTCGAAAAGCACGTTGAAGCCATCTTTTCTAGTTCTCGTGGCCCATTGCATCCCTAAATAACCGCTTAAACGAAAAGCAACCTGAATGACAAAGATAGCAATCGGAAATAACAGCCCCCAAAACAATGCTGTTTGGGTTTCGCCAGCCTCCGCCGCGTCTATAATCAATTTAAACAAGTAACTGGTAGACTGGTCCAAAGCAGAAGCTACTACTACAACAGCTATAGACCCAAAAGCCCACCACTTATGTGATTTGGAGATGAACAGTATATAACGCAGGGGAGTATTTGGAATTTTTTGTTCCGACATTGTTGGAAATAATAACATGTGGCGGGGGGGGG
>JBBDVD010000045.1:16699-27995 GCA_040903565.1 Minisyncoccota bacterium | reverse complement strand
ATGCGACAATCAAAACTTTTTACCAAGACTAGAAAAGAGGCGCCGGCCGACGAGACTTCATTAAACGCTCAATTATTGATGCGGGCCGGATACGTGCACAAAGAAATGGCCGGTGTCTATGCCTATCTACCGCTTGGACTACGCGTGCAAGAAAAAATCAGGCAGATAGTACGAGAAGAAATGAACGCTATCGACAGCCAAGAACTGATTATGACTTCTCTGCAGCGCAAGGAACTTTGGGAAAGCACCGGTCGTTGGAGTGACGAGGTGGTGGATGTTTGGTTTAAGTCTTCCTTGAAAGCCGGCGGTGAAGTTGGCCTGGGCTGGAGCCACGAAGAACCTATCGGGGAAATGATGAAGGCCTATATCGTAAGCTACAAGGATTTGCCTATTTCGGTATATCAATTTCAAACCAAACTTCGGAATGAATTGCGAGCCAAAAGCGGAGTGATGCGCGGACGCGAGTTTGTCATGAAAGATATGTACTCTTTCTGCGCTGACGAAGAGTCTCATTTGGCTTATTACGAATCAGCCAAGCCGGCCTACCTGCGCGTCTTTGAACGACTAGGTCTTGGAAACGATACTTACATCACCTTCGCGGCTGGTGGCGCATTCACCAAATTCAGTCATGAATTTCAAACTATCTGTGAAGCAGGCGAAGATGTTACCTACATAAATAAAGAGAAGGGTATCGCTATTAACGAAGAAGTAATGAGCGAAGAAACCTTGGAAAGCTTAGGTGTTACTATGGAGGAGTTAACCAAATACAAAACCGCCGAGGTAGGAAATATCTTCAATTTCGGTCAACAAAAAGCGACCGACTTAGGCCTCACAGCCAAAAATCAAAATGGCGACGATTTGCCTGTTTGGATAGGATCTTATGGTATTGGCATCACTCGTTTGATGGGGGTGTTAGTAGAAAAGTTTGCCGACGACAAAGGTATCGTTTGGCCGGAGAATGTCGCGCCTTTCAAGGTGCATTTGGTCGGACTCAACTCTGACGATGCTGAAGTAAAAGACTACACCGATGGAATTTATCTAGCCCTTGAGGAACGTGGGGTGGAAGTGCTTTACGATGACCGCGACGCGAGAGCTGGAGAGAAGTTTGCCGACAGCGACTTGATAGGTATTCCATACCGCGTGGTCGTTAGTCGCAAAACCAAGGAAGACGGAAAGTTTGAGGTAGTCACCCGCGCCACTGGAGAAGTGCGTCACCTTTCTGAAGAAGAATTATATGGCGATTTTGACAACAATCCTGATACTTAATTGAGGAGAAAAGAGCGTTTGAGGTATACACCTCCACCGCTCCTTTTTCCTTAACCTCTGACCCCTAACCCCTAAAATTTTGGTGATTTGCTCACTAAATAGTATGATTTAGCCATTATGGCTATTGGACGCCTTTTCAACCCTCTTTTCTCAGCTTTTTCGACAGACATTGGTATCGACCTCGGTACCGCTAGCACCTTAGTCTACGCCAAAGGTAAAGGAGTAATAATCAACGAACCAACTATCGTCGCTATCAATAAAAAGACTGGGCAACTGGTCGCCATTGGTGAGGCTGCTAAGGCCATGCAAGGCCGAACCCCAACCCACATCGAAGTGGTTCGCCCATTAGTAGAGGGAGTTATCTCTGACTTTGAGGTGACGGAAGAGATGCTTAGCTACCTCATCAGCAAAGTACGGGAAACGACCAAACCCATTTTTGCTCCTCGCGTTCTCATTGGAGTACCTTGTGGAATAACGAATGTTGAAATGCGAGCCGCTCGCGATGCCGCCAAAAATGCCGGTGCTCGTGAAGTGTTTTTGATAGAAGAACCAATGGCCGCTGCTATCGGGGCAAAGCTACCGATATCCAAATCCGTAGGTAGCATGATAATAGACATTGGCGGTGGAACAGCCAATATCGCCGTACTTTCTTATGGTGGTATGGTAGCTTCGCGCAATCTAAAGATAGCGGGAGACCACTTAAATAACGCCATAGTTTCCTATATCAAAGATCAGTTCAAGGTGTTGGTGGGTGAGCGTACAGCTGAGGACGCCAAGATCAAACTGGCGGCCGTGGAGGGAGAAAGCGAGCAGCGAGATTTGGTAGTTCGCGGACGAGATATAGTGACCGGTCTACCCAAAGAAGTAGTCATAACCGATGCAGACATCAGAGAAGCTATCAATCCTTCAGTTGACACTTTAGTGGAAGCGGTCCGTAGCGTGTTAGAGCGCACTCCACCGGAAGTTTTGTCGGATATAATGCAGAAAGGTATTTATCTATCCGGTGGTGGGGCACTGATACCAGGATTTCCCGAATTACTTGAATCAATTATTCGAGTACCGGTTATCGTGGTCGCCGACCCTCTTCGAGCCGTTATTCGCGGTATCGGGACCGTCCTGGAAAACCTGGAAGAATACCAAGGAATTCTCATAGACCAAAATGATGAACTCACGCCAAACTTCCAACATTAAATTAAGGCTGATCGTCGCGCTGATTATTTTTATAGCATCGGTAGTTTTCTGGCGTTTCTTTCCGACCCCCATCCAACTCGCTAGCGAAAACCTGATCAACCCTCTCCTAAAAACTGAATCATTTCTTTATAACCTAACCAGTCAAAATCAGGTCGATATTGATCCTTCACTTAAGGAAGAGTTGGATTATCTGCGCGCTGAAAACGCCACCCTGCTAAACCAACTAAATAGTAATGAAGACGGCCGGATAGTTGCCGGGGTAATTGGCCGACCTTCCGCCTTACCTTACGACGTGATAGTTATCGACCGCGGAGAACAGGACGGTGTGATCAAAGACGCACCGGTCTACGCCGATCAACACCGAGCCATTGGCTTCGTCGCGACCGTATATAAAAACAGCTCGGTGGTTATCCTTATAACCACCCCCGGCTTCACCTCAACAGTCTTCGTTTATGGACCAAATATCTACACTACGGCCGAAGGGATGGGCGGTGGAGTAGTAAGGATTCATGTACCTCAAGGTATCGATATTAAAAATGGCGATATAGTTGCCATACCGTCACTATCTTCCGGAGTGTACGGGTCGATTACAGCTGTCGATTCCATCCCTTCACGTTCAGAACAATATGGTTACGTCACCAGTGATATACCGATAAATTCCCTGCGCTACGTATCAGTGGGAAAGAGGCCTTTGACGCCCATCAGTTTTGAAGAGGCTCGCTCGACGATTGATTCTGCTCGGCGAGAGCTGTTGCAAGTGCCGGTGCCGGAAGGAGTCTTGGTAGAAGTCGATATCGAAGTAGCTACTTCAACCGAAGAAACTTTGGAAGGAGATGTTCGGGAAGATGAGGGGGAAGTGGAAACAGAAACCAACTTATGATTTTTCGAATATTATCTTTCATATCTATAGTAATTCTGAGTGTTTTCATCACACCGCTCATTTCTCTACCGATTGTTTTGTGGTATGCGTTACGTTGGTATGCTCCCGAAATAATAGTTCTAGGTCTTATTATCGACGCCTTCTTCGGTGGAACGAACGGCTTGCCTTACTACACCACCACCGCCTTTTTATTGGTAATTTTGGCCGAATCCGCCAAAGGTTCATTGATGATATACCATCTCTAATTAATCTGCTCCGCTCCTCGCCAAAATTTCGGTTAAAAAACTTCCTCTCTTCTTACAGAAGCTGTCCACTCATTGGATATCTTCCTTGCTTCGCGGAAAATATCTCAATGAGTCTTGCGTAGTGCCACAGGCACTTCTCACACTCACCGTATCTCGATATGGCTCGTGCTCCGACTCGTTTTTTACCTCGATATTTTGGCGAGGAGCTAATGGAACATCTTAATTAGAGATGGTATAAAATGGAGTAACTAGGTCACCAGGATACCGCGAGTCTGACCCACCGGTGAGTTCCTAGCAAACTTTTTAAGATGTTTTCTTTCTTTAGTCGAAAAAATAAAAAGGTGGTGGAGTTTGACGAAATATTCATGGACTCTTCCAATCTACCCGCTTTTAATAGAGGCAGGCTAGAAGGTCGTCTCGAACTACCAATATCGCAAAACGGTATCTTCATGTTAGGCGCCGCGTTTATTTTAGTAACAATAGTTTTCTTCGGCAAACTTTTTAGCTTGCAAGTCATACACGGCGCCGACTACCGCGAAAGGAGCGACAACAATCGCATCGACCAAGGACTGATAATCGCCGAGCGCGGTGTTATATATGACCGCCGAGGAGAAATGTTGGCGTGGAACGGAACTGATTACGGAGAGGAGCGAGGCTTTCCGCTCCGAGCCTACACAGACCGAGCCGGGTTAGGCCAGCTATTAGGCTACGTTAGTTACCCCCAAAAAGATAAAAACGGATTTTATTACCGCACTGATTATATAGGCCGAACCGGTTTAGAAAGCGTGGTTGAGGAGGTTATCCACGGCAAGAATGGGAAACAAATAATCGAAGTGGACGTAAGTGGAAACATTATCTCGTCTCTTACCTTCGAACAAAGCCGGCCCGGATCTTCTTTCACCACCTCCGTGGATGCTGAGCTATCAGAAGCAATCTATAACATAATCAATAGTGCAGTTGAAAAAGCTGGGTTCAGAAGTGGAGCGGGAGCAATAATGGACGTCGAGACCGGCGAGATAGTCGCCATGACCAGCTTCCCGTCTTTTGATCCGGAAGTCATGGCTAACGGCAGTGACAGCGACTTAATAGCCAGTTACAACGCTGATGAGCGTTTTCCTTTTTTGAATAAACTGGTAGGAGGTGTCTATACGCCCGGTTCTATTGTGAAGCCCTTCATGGCTTATGCCGCTCTAGCCGAAAGAGTAATTACACCCCAAAAGCAAATCACCTCCCACGGACATCTCACCATTCCCAATCCCTACAACCCCGACCAGCCAACCCGCTTCGGCGACTGGCGTGCTCATGGCGCCACAGACATGAAAACAGCCATCGCTTATTCTTCCGACGTTTATTTCTACATCATCGGCGGCGGACTACCGGCCATCGCAGCGCCTCAGGCGGGAATAGGGGAATTTACCGGACTTGGAATCACGCGGATTAGTAAATATATGAAACTTTTTGGAATGAATGAACTAACCGGTATAAATTTTTCCGGCGAACAAGAAGGCTTGGTGCCAACACCGGAATGGAAAGAGGAAACTTTCGATGAAGAGTGGCGGTTGGGGAACACCTACCACACCTCCATCGGTCAGTTTGGTTTTCTGACCACGCCAATCCAAATGCTTCGAGCCTACGCCGCCATCGGGAACGGTGGCAAGCTTCTGACCCCAACCTTGACTAAAGACGACACGCCAAAATATGAGGACCTAAATCTAAATCAATCCCACTTACAAGTGATTAAAGAAGGGATGAGAATGGCGGTAAATAAAGACGGGGGAACGGTTCGAGGACTTGATTTAAATTATGTAGAGATAGCCGGAAAATCCGGTACGGCGGAAGTTGGCGTGGACAAGTCTCATGTCAATTCTTGGGTGGCAGGCTTCTGGCCACACAAGGAACCTCGCTACGCCTTCATACTTCTGATGGAATGGGCACCGGCCGACAACTCGCTTGGAGCCGGCTGGGTGATGCGTGAAGTCTTCGACTGGATGAAAGAAAACCGACCGGAATATTTGGAAAGTAAAAATTAAAATTGAAAAAGTAAAAAGCGCAAGTAAAATTTTAAAAGTTTAAATTCTGTAGGATGATAACTTGTCTCGGAGTTATATAGTAAATTTTTACCTTTTAAATGAACTTTTTTCTTTTTAAATTTTAATTTTTACTTTAGTCTTTTTGTACACATAAACTTTCTCCAAAATCATGATTTTGACTTTATGTTTAACCCGCGTATAATTGGCAAAAATTTCATCATTTTACATCTATGAATGACCAACAAGCATACCTAACCCCGGAGAAGTTCGAGGAGTTGAAGAAAGAACTGGACCACCTTAAAACAGTCCGTCGCCGAGAAGTAGCCGAGGCCTTGGAATATGCTCGCAGTCTGGGGGACCTTTCAGAAAACGCTGAGTATCAAGAGGCTCGCGACATGCAAGCCACTATCGAAGAGCGTATAACTCACCTGGAACAGGTGATTAAAGAAGCTAAGATAGTTGCTCACGATAAGAAGGGTGACATCGTGGGCTTGGGTAGTGTGGTGGTGATTCAGAAAGATGGTAGCCAAGAAGAACGAACCTATACCATCGTCGGTAGCGAAGAGGCCAACATTCACGACCACAAGCTTTCATATCTTTCACCACTTGGCGAAGCTCTGATGGGTAAAGGGAAGGGCGATAAATTCAGCTTCGAAACTCCGGCTGGCAAACAATCATACAAAGTCATCAAAGTCTCCTAACTAGAATTCCTCAAAGCAGCGAATATGCACTGTTTTCAGAAATTTTACTCCAGCGTCGTACGTCTCTGTACGCCTTAGTCATAAAATTTCCTCCAAACAGCACATCTTCATCTGCTTTGAGGAATTCTAGTAGATTTTAGGTTATAGTAGTGAAGGGAAAGAGCTTAGCTCTTTCCCTTCAGTTGATAGACGCGAAGCGTCACTACAAACTACAACCTACAAGCTACAAACTAACTTATGTCATCACTGGAAGAAATCAGGCAAGACCGCATCAAAAAGAGAGAGCTTCTGCGTGGGGCCGGAATGGACCCTTACCCGGCCTCGTCAAAGAGAACCCACGAGTTAAAAGTGGCCTTGGCCAACTTTGAAGAATTATCCGAAGAAGAAACCGGGGTAACTCTAGCCGGTCGGGTGCTATCAATCAGACGTCACGGAGGATCAGCTTTTGCCGACATCGACGACGGAACTGCTCGCATTCAAATCTTTTTTTCCAGAGACATTATCGGCAAGCGACTATTTGATTTACTCAACGACACCATCGATCCGGGAGACTTCATCGAAGCGGCCGGCACCCTCTTTTATACCAAACGTGGCGCCGAAGCTTTGACTGCTAGCGATTGGCGAGTACTCACCAAATCACTTCAAGCCGTACCTAGTGAACACTTCGGTATTAAAGATGAAGACGAACGTTATCGTAAAAGCTACCTGGATCTACTACTCGACCCGGAAAGGCGAGAGCTTTTTGCTAAAAAGGAAAAATTCTGGCAAGTCACGCGCGACTTCATGAAAAGCCGCGACTTTGCCGAAGTGGAGACTCCGACTTTGGAAGTGACTACCGGCGGTGCTGAAGCTCGACCTTTCAAAACCCACCACCACGACTTCGATATGGATGTTTTTCTGCGCATCTCTATCGGCGAACTCTGGCAAAAGCGTCTGATGGCGGCCGGTTATCCAAAGACCTTTGAGATCGGTCGTGCGTACCGGAACGAGGGTTCTAGCCCAGAGCATCTACAAGAATTCACCAACCTGGAATTCTATTGGGCTTACGCTAACTACCGTGACGGCATGGACTTGGTTAAAGAACTCTATCGCACTTTGGCCAAGGAAGTTTTTGGTACCACCAAGTTCACCACCCGCGGACATACTTTTGATTTGGCTGAAGAATGGGTGGAGATTGACTATGTCGAGGAAGTGAAGAGACAAACCAGTATCGACGTCTTGCGTGCCTCTAAAGTTGAGATGGAAGCTAAGCTTGAGGAATTGGGAGTGAAATATGAAGGCGCCAACAAAGAGCGTCTGACCGACACGCTTTGGAAATATTGCCGGAAGAAAATCAGCGGCCCGGCCTTCTTGATAAATCATCCGGTCCTGGTCGCACCTTTGGCCAAAAAACAATTGGATCGCGATGTGGTGGAAATATTCCAACCAATTATCGCGGGTAGCGAAGTGGGGAAGGGTTATAGTGAATTGAACGATCCGGAAGACCAAGCCAAACGCTTTCTAGAGCAACAAAAGCTGCTAGAGGAAGGTGACGAAGAAGCTATGATGCCGGATTATGATTTCGTGGAGATGCTCGAATACGGCATGCCACCGACTTGCGGGTTTGGTTTTGGTGAACGCCTCTTTGCATTCCTGGTAGACAAGCCACTTCGTGAAGTCCAGATGTTCCCCTTGATGAAACCGAGGAAGGACTAAATGGAAGGAAACCCCGCGGACAATATATTTTAAATGCACACGTAATTTTTTCTGCGGAAAAAATTCGCTCCGCTCACACACTGTGGTGTGTTGTGCGAGGCATTTAAAATATATTGTCCGCGGGGTTTTGTATATCTTATAAGATATACAAACTTTTATAAAAATCAGCCGGTGCGGCGGTCTCGTTCATCATTGCACCCGACACAAATAGATACCGCCCGAGTAGGCCATTAAGCCGGAGCAGCCCCGATTAGTGGTTTGTTCGTAGCTCCATTTTTCCACCCAAAGACTGTAGGTAGGAACATAATAATTGTACCAACGGTGGGTGGTGGGGAAATAATTATCGTACCGCAACTGTGGTTGACGATAATACTGATCACCACCGTATATATTCATTTCAGCCGGCTCAGAGTAGTGCGAATAACTAACGTGACCATCTGTTGGCTGATAGCGGGAGTAGGCCGGACTATCATACTGATTAAAATATGAGTTACTAAAAGAACGACCGTCATTGCTACCGTAAGCCGGTCGTGCCTCGTAATAGTAATTAGACTCGTAGGCAGACACGGGCGCAGCCAATCCGACAATCATCAAGACCGCCAACATCATCATAATTTTTGCCATACTTTCCTTGCTACTTTGCCAATCTTGAACGCTTTTGAAGTAGAACATATTTGAGTTTGTTTAAGTCTATTAATATCCTTACTTACAGTACTATAATCACAATTTACCCTACAAGCAAGACAGTGACCTAGACCGATTTAGTTCGAATTTCTTTCAGTTTATTTCGGTTTATATATCTTATAAGATATAGAAATATAGAAGAAAGACCCACGGCGCATTGTTTGCGCGCCGTGGGTCTTGTGCGTCACCGGACTCGGCACCAATAGGTACCGCCGGAGTAGGCGATGGGGCCAGGGCAGGCCCGGCCCGATTGCTCGTAGCCCCACTTTTCCACCCACGTTCCGTGAGTCGGGGGACGGCTGTCTTGCTGAACTGTAGCAGGACGACGAGTGTCGTAGCCGTACTGCGGCTGGTAGTGATACTGGTTACTCCGCCTTTTCTGAGGCTGTGGCTCCAGCTCCAGATAGTAGTGATTCTGCGGCTTCGGCCGATCGACCGAAGAAGCAATGATGGCGCCGCCGATGATGACGAACCCTAGGCCAATGATGGCCCGGGCCGCTGCGTCGTCGTGACCGTAGCCACGACGATCATCGCCCGCGTAAGCGGATGACATGAGCATGGTGCTGAGCACCAAGGCGATGACGATGGAAATGATCTTGCGCATGGTTATCCTCCGTGGGGTTTGCGCTGTACTCTCTATATACTAGCATATTTTAAGGTAATTGTCAATCAAACAACAAAATTAAGCTTATACAGAAAGGCGCTTTTTAGTTTTCCACAGTCCAAAATGGTTAGTGGTGGGACAAAGTGGTGTATAGTACCAATGTGGTGGGAGATAGTGGTATGCTACATCTAACGTAGATATCATCGAGTTTTTTCGTGGTGAGATTCTAGACAGTTTCAATTATGTTAATCGGAGAATACATTCATACATTAGACCCAAAAAAAAGACTCTCCCTTCCTTCTAAGTGGCGAGCTAAATTGGGTAAGAAGCTGATAGTAACCAGAGGACTCGATAACTGTCTGTTTGTGTATCCTCTCTCGGCGTGGCAAACCATTACCGAAAAGATGGCCACGCTATCGCTGGGAGCGGCAGACACGAGAAGCTTCAACCGCTTCTTTCTTTCCGGAGCGGTAGAAGTGGAGGTAGACAAAACAGGAAGAATTCTTGTCCCGGATTTCCTCAAGGACTTCGCTAAGCTCAACAGCAAAGTTGTGCTAGCCGGAGTCCATGACCGCGTGGAAATTTGGGATGAGAAAAAGTGGAACGATTACAAGAAAAATATTGAGGAACAAGCTGATAGCTTGGCAGAAAAACTAGGGACGATCGGGGTACTTTAGGTAGGGTGAAGGGATTAGGACTTAGGGGTTAGTGCATCGCGCCTACGGCGCGATGCCAGCAAACTTCGCTTCCTCCCTAATCCCTTCACCCTAGTCCCTAACACCTAATATGAAACACATTCCCGTACTACTTGCAGAAGCTATCGCTGGTCTGGAGTTAAAACCGGACAGTGTGGTGGTGGATTGTACGTTGGGAGGTGGTGGCCACGCGAGAAAGATACTGGAATTTCTTGGTGAGAAAGGCACTTATGTCGGAATTGATGCCGATCCGGCAGCCGTGGCCGCCGCCATTGACCTCAAAGCCAGCCCCGCAACGGTCCATTTGGTAAACGATAACTTCACCAACCTAGTTCCCATACTTCAAAATCTCGCCGTTCAGCCAACAGCTATCTTGGCCGACTTAGGTTGGAGGACCGATCAGTTTGAAGAAGGGAAGAAGGGTTTCTCTTTTAGTAAGAATGACCCTCTACTCATGACTTTTGGCGACCCCGAAAACTACACCTTTACAGCCGCCGATATCGTTAATGATTGGAGTGAAGATTCTCTAATCGATATCATTCGCGGCTACGGCGAAGAACGTTTCGCCACTCGTATCGCGCGCGGCATCGTGAATGCCCGAACAAATGGAAAAATCCAGGCCGCTGAGCAACTCTCTAACATCATTATCGATGCGGTCCCGGGCTTCTACCGTCGCGGTCGAATCCATCCGGCCACTCGCACTTTCCAAGCCTTGCGCATCACCGTCAATGACGAACTTGGCTCCCTCAAAAAACTTCTTGAAGACTCTCTCGAAACCCTCTCACCCCACGGTCGCCTAGCTATCATTTCATTTCACAGCTTGGAGGACCGCATAGTCAAACAATTTTTCAACCAAAAAATAGACGAGCAAAAAGCCGACCGAATTACTAAAAAGCCCATCATGGCCAGCGCGGAAGAGATAGAGCGAAACCCTCGCTCCCGCAGCGCCAAACTAAGGATTATAGAAAAAATATGAAAGCAATCACACTCATAAATGACATACACTACAAAGCTGAAAAATTACTTTTGGTAATAAGCTTTGTAGCGTTCTCATTTTTGTGTGGCTTGTATATGTACTTGCTTTCCTCCAGTGTAATCCATGTGGTCATAAGCAAAGAGGCTGAAGCGAAGGTGTATCAAGTGAGTTCGGAAATTGCATCTCTCGAGGCTGAATATATGGAGATTCAACACTCTATCTCCAGAGAAGTTGTTGAGAAAAAAGGATACATCGCCGCCGGCCAGAAAATATTTATAGACAGGGGAAACGCCAGTCTAGTTACTCAACGATAGCCCTAAAATGAGTCC
>JBBDVD010000045.1:11764-16599 GCA_040903565.1 Minisyncoccota bacterium | reverse complement strand
ATGAGTCCCCGAAACGCCAGCATAAACCGCATCAGAATTGTCACCGGAGTCTTCATGCTAGTTGGGTTGGTAATAATAGGTAGGCTCTATTTTTTGCAAGTAATCAACTTTGAAGTCTACGTCGCCAGGGGGGAGAGCCAATATGTTCACACCATCACCGATCTCTATGATAGAGGTACTATATATTTTAGTACTCGTGACGGCGAAAAGGTGAGCGCGGCCACCGTCCAAAGCGGCTATGTTATGGCTGTAGATCCCAGCCGAGTAACTGACGCTGAGGAACTTTTTTCTGCTGTCGAGCCCTATCTACTCATCAACAAAGAAACCTTCATCCACCGCGCCACTTTACCCGACCGCGTTTACGTCGAGGTAAGGAGTGAGCTTCAGGAAGAACAAGTGGCAGCTATAAAAGAACTAGACTTAAAAGGCATCCAGCTTCATCGTCAGAGATGGCGCTACTATCCGGCCGCCGCTCTAGCCGCTCGTTCGATAGGCTTTGTTGGTTATGAAGGAAAATTGGAAGGGGAGCAACTAGTCGGTCGTTATGGGCTAGAACGTTACCATGAAGCCACCCTGAGTCGCGACCGAGACCGGCTGGCAGTCAACTTCTTTGCGGAACTTTTCACCAATCTCGGCAACAATGTCTTTGACACTAAAAAAGAGGCCCGGGGTAACGTTGTCACAACGATAGAACCGACAGTTGCTCGATTGCTACAAACTGAGTTAACAAAAATACACGACCAATGGGGCAGTCGTCTCACTGGAGGAGTCATTATTAATCCTAAGACCGGTGAAATCTACGCTATCGATGCCGTCCCATCTTTTGACCCAAATAACCGCGCTAGTGGCACCGTCGACCACTTTAAGAATCCTTTGGTAGAAGAGCGATACGAACTTGGCAGTATTATAAAGGCTTTAACCATGGCCGCCGGTATAGATAGTGGGGCTGTTTCTCCTTCGACCACTTACTACGATGCCGGCTTTATCGAGCTCAATACTTGGACTATTAGTAACTACGACAAACGGGGACATGGCCTGGTTGATATGCAAACAGTCCTCAGTAAGTCGCTAAATACTGGGGCCGCTTTTATAGTCAAGACTATGGGTAAAGAACGCTTTCGTGACTACTTCCTTAAACTTCGACTCGGAAGTGAGACGGGGATAGACCTGCCGGGAGAAATACATGGTGACGTTCAGAACCTCAACTCTCCTCGCGACATCGAGTACGCTACCGCGTCCTATGGGCAAGGCATCGCCATCACTCCGATTGCCGCGGCGCGCGCGCTTTCCGCGCTGGGTAATGGCGGAGTACTGGTTTCACCACACTTAGCCAGCCGAATAGAATACGAAAACGGCTCTTCCAAAAATATTATTTTTCCCGAAGGAGAACGGGTTTGGAGTAAAGAAACCAGCGAGGAAGTGACCCGCATGTTGGTGAAAGTGGTAGATGAGGCTTTTAAGGACGGGAAGTTAAAGCTGCCAAACCATTCCGTGGCCGCCAAAACCGGTACCGCCCAGATGGTAAAGCCCGGAGGAGGCTACTACGATGACCGCTATCTTCACTCCTTCTTTGGCTACTTCCCAGCCTACGATCCGGAGTTCTTGATATTTCTCTATACTGATGATCCTCAGGGTGTGACTTATGCCTCAGAAACTCTGACCGATTCTTTTATGGAGATGACCAAATTCCTGATAAACTACTATAATATTCCTCCAGATCGGTAGCGTTTAGCGAATAGCGTATAGAAGAGAAAAAGCCTCTACTTCGTATACTAAGAATTGCTCAACGCTAACCGCTAACCGCTAACCGCTTTTCAATGAAAAATATTTTTAAAACAGTTGTTGTAACAATTTTGACCGCCGAGGCTCGATTACTCCTCAAACGCGCTAGACCCAGAATAATCGCCATAACCGGCAGCGTTGGAAAGACGTCAACCAAAGACGCGGTCTATCACGCCATCAAGAACACCATCAGCGCTCGCAAGAGCGAGAAGAGCTACAATTCCGAAATCGGCGTACCTCTTTCTATTCTCGGTTTAGACAACGCCTGGCAAAATCCTTTCCTTTGGCTTAGAAATATCGCCAGCGGCTTTTTGCACGCCTTGCTTCCTTTTCACTATCCTAAAGTGTTGGTGCTGGAGATGGGTGTCGATCGACCGGGCGACATGAAGCGTCTAACTTCCTGGATTAAGCCCGACATAGTGATCCTCACTCGCCTACCAGACGTGCCGGTGCATGTTGAATATTTTTCCTCGCCCGAGGAGGTAGCGGCCGAGAAGCTTACTCTAGTAGCGGCCTTGGCTCCCGACGGAATTTTGATTTACAACCACGACGACGAGAAGGTGCGTCAGGCCGCCCTCAATATTCACCAAAAATCCGTTGGCTACAGCCGTTATTCTCCCTCAGACTACACTGTTTCGGAAGACAAAATAATCTACGAAAATGGATTGCCGAAAGGCGTCGAATTTACCATCAGCCACAGCGATCAGTCGGCCAAGTTTTCTCTAAGTGGCGCGGTCGGGGTTAGTAATCTATACAACTTCGCCGCGGCCGCGGCCGCGGCGGGAGAGTTGGGCGTTGGACTGGAGGCGGCCGCGGCGGAGATGGCCAATTTTGTCCCTCCTCCCGGAAGACTGCGCTTAGTCCCTGGAATAAAAAACACACTTATCATCGACGACACCTACAATTCTTCGCCGGTCGCGGTTCTGAGCGCGCTTTCTACCCTCAATGAGATAAACGGTTTCAATCGGAAGATTGCCGTCTTGGGTGATATGCTGGAGCTCGGTCGCTTCTCCACCGAAGCTCACGAACAGGTAGGGGCGCAAGCGGCCGAATGTAGCGACGTCTTAATTACCGTTGGAGTCCGCGCTAGGCAAATAGCTTCTGGTGCGCTCAACTCCGGCATGAGTGAGAAGAATATTCTGCAATACGATGAGACAGCTAGGGCAGGGAAGGGGCTACAAAATCTCATTCAGCCGGGCGATTTGATTTTGATAAAAGGGTCGCAAGGCCTCCGCATGGAGCGGATAGTACTGGAAGTAATGAACGAACCCGAAAAGGCCGGCGAACTCCTCGTCCGACAAAGCAAAGCTTGGCAAGAGATTTCGTGAATGGAGACTCCTCTAGCTCCTCCATTCGAATGGAGGGGTTAGTTTTGGTCAAGTTGACTAATAGATTTATCCAGCGTATCGTGAAGTTATATGAAAAAAGCAATGATTTTAGCGTTTTCGCTTTTTGTAGGGATTTTGGTGATTCCAGATTCCGCCATAGCAGAGACCAATTATTACTATTATCCAAGTGCGGGACATCAGCAGACCCTCTGGCCAAGCTATAACTACAATTATTCAGTTACCCCAATGAGCGACGTGCAGATGCGAGCTCTTTTGCAACAGCTTATCCTCCAGCTACAAGCTCAGCTGGCTACCAAGAAAGTAACTTATACGAAGCCAAGTTACCACCATAACTACAGTGGTAAGAAGGATAACTATGTCGTCGGTGGGCCGCGCGGTTACGGAGACAAACACTACGACGATTATTACGATGACGAGCCTGATGTGTACACCAACTCCGCCACCAATATCGGCCGCTACGACGCCGAGCTTCGAGGAGAGGTAGACATGAACGACTTTGATGATGGAGAAGTATTCTTCGTCTATGGAACTGACGAGGAATTGGTGGAAGATGTGGAATACGACTTCGACAGCTATTCTGATGTTGAAACCAAAGGGGACCGTCTGGAGAAAGTCCGGGTTGATAGCAGTCTGGATGGTCGAGAAACATACCGTGAAGATGTGTACGACCTAGTCCGTGATGAAGACTACTACTTCCGCATCTGCGTTGGGTACGAAGACGAAGACTACGACGCGACTCTAGTCTGTGGTGATGTAGAAGAATTCAAGACTGATTACTAAGATCTAGAATAGAACGAAGAACTGACTAAAAAACACAAAAGGCCGGCGCGTAGCGCCGGCCCTTTGTGTCGGAATTGGAATCAGCCATTTAATCAAATTTGATTAGCCATCTTAGATTTGAGACAGGAGATAGGTAGACATATCCATATATATATTGTAGTATCCCGATACCCTCAGGAATCAGCGAAAGGAGTATTTCGATGGGTACTGTACATCTAACAGGCAGCCACCACGGCCTATACCTCACCAACAACAAGGTTGATCTCAAGCAACGAGTTCTTCTCACTCCTGAAATGCTCGTTCGTCCGATCTACAACGGCGATCACCCCAACACCAGTCAGACCCAACACGTCATTCGCGGTGCTCTTCAGGGTTTGATGGATTTGTCCGGCTTCAACGCCGCCATCTCCTATCGTGCTGTTGAACGAGACGGTGTTCCTCACCTCGCAACACCAAAGCGTGTGTGGGGAGAAATCACACTTGAGACTCCCCGGGATATCGTTCTTGGTTTCTCCCACGATTCACGATACCTCAATCATCCCTACTCCAGCCTGCTTCAATGGCTCGAAGAAGACTACCCGTCTGGCGCACTGACCAGTAATGAGTTCGCGGAGTTCTGTTTAGGCTGGGCGTCGCCCGAAAGATGGCGACAGCTCTTTGAGGACCGAATCCAGCAGAAGGTCGAGACTGTCCGATCCAAAGTCGACGCCTTGCGCCAAGAGACACAGAGTATGGCTAAAAGAGCGGACGCTATCGAAGCTGTGCTCGGCTAACGACCCGGCCCACTGACAAAAGGAAAGGCGCATCGGCCTCCTCGTCGGTGGGCCTTTTTTTATGTTTCCAAAAAATTGTGACCCCACGGGAAATCGAATCCCGATTTTTGCCGTGAGAGGGCAACGTCCTAACCGTTAGACGATGGGGCCA
>JBBDVD010000045.1:3366-11664 GCA_040903565.1 Minisyncoccota bacterium | reverse complement strand
GTTAGACGATGGGGCCAGTGGCGCTATTTATAACAAAATAACCAGTAAATATCAAAATTAGTTCTTCTTTCTAATTGAGCTTTGGATGTCAAAACGGGGGTGGACCTTTTTGCCGGGGTTGAAGATATCTTTAGGGTCGAAGATGTGTTCGACCTGCTCGAAGAGTTTGAGGACATTCCTCCCGAACATCATCGAAAGGTAAGGAGTGCGGATGATGCCGTCGTTGTGTTCACCGCAAATACTGCCTTGATACTTGATGGCTATTTTGAAAAATTCATCAGCCATTTTCATAATCAACGCGGGAGTGGTTTTGTTGGTGAAATCGAGAAGAGGATAGAAGTGGAAGTGTGCATTGCCACCATGTCCATGGACCGCCGCGGTCACCTTAAATTTATTTAGGAGAAATTTAATATCCGTAAAAAACTTGGCCAGGTGTTCTGGTGGGACAGTCATGTCCTCTAAGAAAGCCGCCGGGCGCTTCTTGGGGTCGAGCAGCTTGGAGAGCAAGAAGCTGGAGTCGCGCACAGCCCAAAACATTTCACGTTCGTGACGATTAGTTATCAGTCGCGCACTGCCGCCGCCGGCCTGCCGTAAAGCTCCGGCTATTTCCTTCGCGGTCATTCTAATTTCTGACAACTTTTTCTGATTAAGGGTGACCAGTAGGACAAACTCCGGCAACTTGCCCCACCAGCGCAGGCTATAAGTGGAGTATAAATAGACCAGCATGCGGTAGTAGGCGTAGCCCGAGAGTCTGGAGCGGAAGAAGGTGGGGTTTTTCATCGCCGCGCTGTAGGTGAGAGCGTCGAAGACTTCCACGTTAATCGGGTCGAACTTTAAAGATTCCAGCACCACCTTTCCGGCAGAAGATAGATTAAAAACTGGCACGGCTACCAAGTCGACATCGTGCGCGATAGGCTCCGCCCGCATGGTGAGGGAAGTGATAATACCAATGGTACCTTGACTGCCGGCAATCAGCCGAGTGAGGTCGAAGGTGCCTTGGCCTTTTTTAAATTGCTCCACGGAAGTGTCGATAACGCTCCAAAGTGGATAGCCGGCGGTGTTTTTGGCAGTCTTGGGCTTGGCGCGCTTGATGGTCGCTTCATTTTTCTCAATCAAGGCAAAGATTTCAGTAGCGATTTTGCCGAGCGCGTTTTTTTCCTTAGAAATTTTTTTAAATTCCTGGTAGCTAAGTGGCGTGATAGTGTAGGTTTTTCCATCATGCAAAACCACATCAAGAGATTCTATCCAGTCGGCGGCGTGGCCAAAGCGGAGGGAATCAGGACCAGCAGCGTTGTTGGCCACCGCGCCGCCGATGGTGCAGATCTGTTTGGAAGCGGGGTATGAAGGGAGATAGCTGTCGTACTTTTTGAGTTCCGCCTCGACGTCGCGCCACATCGCTCCCGGCAGGGATGTGAAAGTCACTCGGCCGTCTTCACGCCCGACTCGAAGGACGCGGTTCATGTGTTCTTTCATGTCTATCACCACTGAGTCGGTGAGCGAACCGCCGCCAAGACCGGTCCCGGCAGCCCGAGGAGTGAGCGAAAGAGAAGGAAAACGCTCCGTTTCTTTACCCAGGATCGTCACGGCGATTTCCACGTCGCGAGCGTCCATCGGTTGGATAACCACCTGAGGGCGAATAGAAAAAATACTTTCATCGGTCGAGTACTTGTCGAGCAGTTCAAACCGGCTGGATACTTCACCCTGAAAACCGGCTTCGCGCAACAAGCGCTCGACTAACAGGTGGCCGAGAGGCTCGCGGGAGGCGGTTTCTGGGGTGGCGGAGCGAAGCTCCGCCACCTTCAAAGCCCGCCCATGCTTATCTGAGTGATTATGTGAATGTGAATGCGCAATAGAACTCATCTTACATTCGATTATATCGTATGTGTCCTTCGAAAATGTTAAACTTATACCCAATTAACTATGACTCAATCGCAAGCACTAGATATCTTGAAAACCGGTGGTAATGTTTTTCTAACCGGTGAGCCTGGAGCGGGGAAGACGCACGTCATCAACCAGTACATCGACTGGCTGGAAGCCGCCTCCGTCGGAGTAGCTATCACTGCCTCGACCGGCATCGCTGCCACTCACATCGGCGGGATGACCATTCACTCATGGAGTGGTATCGGCATTCGCGACTCGCTAACTCCCTATGACATCGACAAGATAGCCAGCACCGAAAAAGTTTCCAAGAGAATAAAGAAAGCCAGAGTGTTGGTGATAGACGAAATCTCGATGTTAAACGGCAATGTGCTCGACATGGTGGACAGCGTCGCTAGAGCAGTGAAGCAAAACGAACAGCCTTTTGGCGGATTACAGATAGTTTTTGTCGGTGACTTTTTTCAACTGCCACCAATCACCAGGCCGGGTGACGCTGTCCACTACGCTTTCAATTCCAACGCTTGGAAGTCAGCTACGCCGCTGGTTTGTTATCTTTCCGAACAACACCGCCAAGAAGACGAGATGTTTCTGCAACTCTTGCAATCAATTCGCCTGCAAAAAATCGAAGAGGACCACTACACGCTCCTCTCCGAACAAACGTCTATCGACTACGAAGACATCGTGCCAACCAAGCTCCATACTCACAACGTCGATGTTGACACGTACAACCAAGTAAAACTACGCGAACTAAAAGGCTCAACACGGCCATACAAAATGGAAGGTCGCGGCGGTAAGCCTCTGATAGAAGGCTTAGCTCGCACTTGTCTTTCGCCTGAGCTACTGGAGCTCAAAGAAGAAGCGATGGTGATGTTCACCAAAAACAATTTCGAAAAAGGTTACGTCAACGGTACGCTCGGAAGAGTAATTGATTTTGATAGGAGTGAAGGCTGGCCGATAGTCAAAATCTCTGATGGTCGAGTCATCAAGGTTGAGTCGGTAGACTGGGAGTCGGTAGACGACGGCAAGGTACGCGCTTCTATCACCCAAGTTCCACTTCGACTGGCCTGGGCCATTACCGTCCACAAGAGCCAAGGCATGTCACTCGACGCCGCCGAAATAGATCTTTCGAAGGCTTTTGCCTATGGTCAGGGATATGTGGCTCTCTCGCGCGTACGATCTCTAGCCGGCCTCAAACTAACCGGCATGAATCCGAACGCCTTGGTGGTTGACCCCGCGGTGGCGCGACAAGACGTTGCTTTCAAGAGTGAGAGTGACTCTGCCGAAGAAGCTTTCGAGGCTATGGAGGAAAGTGAGTTAAACGAAATGCACAAACATTTCGTGTTGGCTTCTGGAGGAAAGATTCCGAAGCCGGAAGATATCATTGCTGGAAAGCCACATGAACGGATTAAAAAAGAGAGCACTCACGAAATCACCAAACGCTCTTTGCTCGAAGGTAAAGGAATTTCGGCGATTGCCAAAGAAAGGAAAATGTCGGAATCGACCATCTGGGGACATGTTGAAGATTTGATAGAGAACAAAAATCTAGAGCTTAAGGATATTAAACACATCACTCCAACTGATTGGAATAGCGTGTGGCCTACGATAGAGGGGGCGATTAATGATGTCGGCGACGAACGGTTGAAACCAATATTCGAACACTTGAAGGAAGTCTACAATTACGACCAGATTCGTCTGGGTCGGGCTTATTGGCGATTATCGAAGCAGTCATAATGTGGCGGTTTAAGATTGTGCGGCGGCTTGCCCCCGACACCTATTATCCGATAGCTTGGTTGAAAACCAAGCGCGCGAGGCGCAATCGGACGATAGGTGTGGGGGCGGGGCGCCGCACAACTTCCGTCACCAAACACTACCTCGACCACAAAGAAGCCGCGCGCGGTCTAATTCACGCTCGCCTTGAACATTTCAATAACCACTACGGTCTCAGCTACAAACGCGTCGCCATCCGAAACCAACGTCGCTCTTGGGGCAGTTGCACTTCACTTGGCAACTTAAACTTCAGCTACAAAATTCTCTTCCTACCGCCCGACTTAGCCGACTACATCATCGTCCACGAACTTTGCCACCTAAAAGAACTAAACCACAAAGAGCGTTTCTGGAATCTGGTTGCCGAAATTATTCCCGATTACTCCGCCAAGCGACAAACTCTCAAAAAATACGATCATCTTCATCCATTTAAGCTGGCACTCTTAGCGCGCCAGCGCATCGCCGAAAATTTCGAACCTGTTGAAATGTAGCCTTTCTAACTTATCAGTCGGGTTACAATGAAGAGCGATGCAACCACACTCAGTTCTAAATGTTTGGACCAAAGAAGGTGCCCTCATCTTGAAAGAAATAGGGAGCTCAGAAGAAGTCGGACTGTCCGAGAAAGAAGCGGCCGAAAGATTAAAGACCTACAGCTTCAACAGCTTCGGCGAAGGTCGTTCACGTTCGCCGCTTTGGCTACTTCTGCGACAATTTGCCAGCCCACTCATCATCATCTTAATGATAGCGGCTTTTGTGACTCTCATCTTTCATGAGTGGGTTGACGCTATTTTTATCTTTCTAGCGGTCAGCGCCTCGGTGGGATTGGGCTTCTACCAAGAATACAAAGCCGAACGCGCTACCGAGGCATTGAAGTCATATATAGAAGAACGTGTGCGGGTCTTGCGCGGCGGCCGCGAGATGGAAATAGAGAGTCGTAACATTGTCCCTGGCGACATTGTTATCCTCAGAGCCGGTGAAAGAATCCCGGCCGATGGCCGCATTCTCGAGAGTCACGATCTGACGATTGACGAATCAATCCTGACCGGCGAATCGCTGCCGGTCTTAAAATCACTGGATACCTTTCCCGAAAACACGCCGCTTTCCGAGCGCGACAACATGATTTTTGGCGGAACGTACGTGGCCGAAGGACAGGGTATAGCCGTCATCACCGCCACAGCTTCTTTCACCGAATTTGGTAAAATCGCCGAGGCGGTATTAAAACAAGGCAACATCCAAACCCCGCTTCAGAAGGCGGTAACATTGATGGGCTACGCAATAGCGGCTGTCATACTGGTCCTGATCGCCGGAGTGTATGGCCTGGGGATATCGCGTGGCATGGAACACCTGGACATCTTCCTTATCGGAGTAGCTATTGCCGTTGGAGCCATTCCCGAAGCCTTGCCCCCGGGCCTCACGGCCATCCTAGCCGTCGGAGTAGAGCGCATCGCCAAGAAGAAGGGGATTGTGCGTTCACTCTTGGCGGTAGAGACCCTCGGCAGCACCACCGTCATCTTGACCGACAAAACCGGCACCCTCACCACCGGCAACTTAGAACTTAAAGAAGTCATCGGAATAAACGCTCTTATAAAGAAAAAATCTACTGGCGACAAAGAAGAGATTGAACTTCTCACCCTAGCTTCAGCCAACATCGACGTGATTATCGATGGAACTGATAAAAAGCCTGAGAAGTGGAGTATCACCGGTCGCCACCTCGATGTCGCTATAGCCAAAGAAGCCGCCAAGCGCGGTGTGGCTGTCGACAAAATTTCGACCGAAGCTACTCCAATAAAACTCTTTAGCTCCTCCCACAAGTACTCCATCTATAATTTCGGCAAGCATCAAACCGTCCTGGGCGCGCCCGACATCCTCCTCAAACACTCCGACCTCACTCCCGAAGTTCAAGCCAATCTCATCAAAGAGATAGAAGAGCAGAGCTACGCCGGCCGCCGCCTGCTCGGAGTCGGCGAGGTAGTGGGCGACAACACTGGTGATGATTTTAAAATAAAATTCCTCGGACTCTTGTCTTTCTACGACCCACTTAGAAAAAACATGAAGGAGGCCATCGCCGAAATTGAAAACTCTGGCGTGAAAGTGTTGATGGCCACGGGCGACCTGCCGGGCACAGCCGCTTCCATCGCCAAGAATCTTGGATGGACAGAAGGCGAAAAGGAAATATTGACCGGCGAAGACTTGCGCCTCATGACAGACGCCGAGCTCGAAGACGCCCTCGACCGCGTCCGCGTTTTGGCCCGCATGACCCCTGAAGATAAATATCGCGTAGTGGAGATGCTCGAGGCTAAAGGGGAAGTGGTAGCCATGCTTGGCGACGGCGTCAACGACGCCCCTTCACTTAAGCGAGCCTCGATCGGGGTGGCAGTCGGCAGCGGCACCGACGTAGCCAAAGGAGTGGCCGACTTAGTCTTGCTTGACGACAACTTCTTCACCATCAAAGCCGCGATTGATGAAGGAAAATTAATCCTTTCAAATATCCGCAAAACTTTTGTGTATTTGATGTCGAATTCTCTCGACGAAGTAGTCTTGCTCGGCGGCTCTCTGGCTATCGGTCTCACTTTGCCTCTCTCACCGCTGCAGATAATCTGGGTCAACTTCGTTACCGGTAGTATTCCGGCCATCGCTTACGCTTTCGACAAAGAACGACAGTCTCATCGCGCTAAGGAACACGCCATCTTGAGTCGCGAAGTTATCACGCTCAGCTTTGGTATCGGAGCCATCAGCTCGATAAGTCTTTTGGTTCTCTACTATCTGCTGGCTAGCGTAGGCGGGGACTCGGCAGTGGAACGCACCTTCCTCTTCGCCTGTTTCTCTTCCTATATATTGTTCGTAGCTTTCTCCTTCCGCAATCTCAATAAGCCTCTTTTCACTTATCCGATATTTGGAAACAAAGTACTCAACTTTGGCGTGGTCTTTGGAATTATTATGTTACTAGCGACCATCTACTTACCGTTCTTTCAAAATCTTTTTGGGACGGTCGCTTTGCCAGCCACTTGGTTTGGTTATGTTTTACTTTGGATTATAGCCAATGTAGCGATGGTTGAAGGAGCAAAGTGGATGCTGGTCCACGGCACACATAGGAAGGTATAAAGGGAGAACAAATGAAGTTCGAGGTTCGACCTCGAACTTCATTTGTTGAATCTAAGTTGACCAAGCAAAAAGGGGCCTCCGAAAGAAGGTCCCTTCTAATCACCAATTTTGGTGAAGTTGTGTTTGTGTCGCTCTTGCCGACGTTTGGCAAAAACCGTACCGACCGCTTGCTTGGCAGCCCGCCATTCGTCGGAGTACTTGTCGATGTCGAACCGAACATCCTCGACGACTTCCTCCAATAAATCTTCGAAAGGCTGACTCGGACTCTTGGAGTAGCTAATAGAAATGAGTTCTATCATTTCCGCAACCGTAGCCGGCATGAGATGAACATCCCATTCACGGTTGGCTCGCTCTAGCGCGGAACCAATACCATCCCATGAGTCGGTCATTTGTTCAGGTACTCGGCGATTTTTTTTGCGGTTTCTTCAGCCGCTTTTTTGGCCCGCTTGGCAGCAGCTGAACGACGTTGCATTTCTCGCAAAACTTCGCGAGTACGCCGACCAAGGTCGGCTTTGGCCGTAATTCCACGACCTTCAACGGCCTTGCGCACGGCTATAGGTATAGTCGTGGCCTCACCAGTACGAAACTTACTTATCGCACTGTCAGTCAACTCGTCGGTAGAGGGAACAAGAAATCCCATGACAACCTCCTAGTTTTTGACGACCTAAACTTTCTTTACTATACCACAAAAGAAGCAATTCTGCAAACGAAAGACCGCTTGCAAGATGGTGCGAGCGGTCTAACTAAAGTCAGTTGGATATTCTTGGAGGAAGTTGGTTTAGTTGTCAGAAGTTCACGCCATAATAACGGAACAACGTTCCTGCTCTCCTCTCAAAACCCAAAACCGAAAGTAATAGACACCTTCCGACCTGCTCACAAAAATTTCTTCGCCGAGAAAACGCTCCATACGCTTGATATCTTCGATTTGTTTTAGTGAACTAGCACCATCTATACCTTCGACCTCCAGCCTGATCAGGCTATAGTCTTGTTCTAGTTTTTCTATACGAGCCCTCGCAGCAGCCATGGCAACATCCTCCTTTTCCCAACCAGTATTAGACACCTAAAAACAATCGTATGCAAGTGCTACGACAACAGCTTCTCCACCACCGCCTTCATATCACCCCCGTCGGCCTTACCCGCCAAGTCTTTCATCAAAACCCCGATAGCGATACCTATTTTAGATTTGTCCGCAATTCCTAGTTCAGCCAATTTGGCTTTTGCAATCGGCTCTATTTCTTCTTGGGTCATTAGTGTTGGCAGGTAGCTCTCAAGTATTACCAACTCAGCCTTTTCTGGCAGAGCTAACTCTGGGCGGCCAGCCGCTTCAAACTGCACGATTGATTCCTTGCGTTGCTTGGCTAGACGCTTGATGACGCCAAGTACGGCCGCGTCGTCAAGCTCGTCTTGCGGAGTCTTGCCAGTCGCTACCGCTTCATTGGTAAAGGCGGTCAACATACTGCGTACGGTCCTAAGTCGCACCTCATCTTTCGCCTTCATCGCCTCCTTCAGCTCTCCTCTAATATCGGAATGTAGTGACATATACAAAATTAAAAA
>JBBDVD010000045.1:0-3266 GCA_040903565.1 Minisyncoccota bacterium | reverse complement strand
AAAACTGACGATTGTTCATCAACTCTAGCATTTTTTCTGCATTATGCATTTTAATACCAATTACATTCACACGTATCATGTTTCATTGCACCAACCCGCCGAGATACTTGGCCCTTTCAAATGACTCGCGCAGAACTCATTGCAGATTACTTTAAATTAACCAAATCATCTTGAGACGTCGTGTTTGATATAATTATAGTACTGATAATGAGTTCGAGCGGAGCAAAAATTGGCGAGAGCCAATTTTATGTGTGCATTTGAAAGGGCCAAGTATCTCGGCGGTTTAACATTATGGTAAAATGACCAAATGGAAGTAATTCAAATTATTGTCGTCGTGGCTATCGTCGCCGTTTTGGGCATTCAGATATACGCCACCTTTTTTCGCCGAACTGAAAAGCCAAAAGACGATCGCGACGGCCTCCTTTTCCTCCAACAACAAATGGAGAAGCTCCGCGACACCATGGACAAAAGACTGGGGGAGAGTAATCGCGACATGCAAGATACTGTCCGCAGCCAGCTCTCTGAATCCACCAAAATCGTGCGCGAGGTGACCGAAGGTCTCACCAAACTTGGCGAGACCAACCGCCAAGTTATCGGCTTCGCCGAACAGCTGCGCCAACTGCAAGACGTTCTCAAAAATCCAAAACAACGAGGCATTCTGGGAGAATACTACCTAGAGACTGTACTCCAAAATGTCCTGCCGCCCGGAAGCTTCCAAATGCAATACGCTTTCGGCAATGGCGAGATAGTCGACGCGGCCGTTTTTGTGAAAGACAAAGTGGTGCCAATCGACTCCAAATTCTCGCTTGAAAACTACAACCGCTTGGTAGAAGCGACCGACTCTGGCGAGCGTGCTGCCATCGAAAAACTTTTTATCAACGACCTCAAGCTCCGCATCACCGAAACCGCCAAATACATCAAGCCGACCGAAGGCACCACCGACTTCGCTTTCATGTTCATTCCTTCCGAGGGCGTCTACTATGATCTCCTATCCAACAGCATCACCGGCGGGGAAGAGAACCTCATCCAGCGCGCGGCCGGGAAGTACAAAGTGATTATCGTCTCTCCGACCTCTTTCCTCGCTTATCTGCAAACAGTCCTGCAAGGCCTAAAGGCGATGGAGATAGAAGAGAAAGCGCAGGACATTATTAAAAATGTAGAGAAACTCGGTATTCACATTGGAAAGTACGAAGACTACTACCAGAAGCTCGGCAATACGCTAGCCACGACCGTCAACCATTACAACGCCGGCTACAAGGAGCTAGCTAAGATGGACAAAGACATCACCCGCATCACCGGCGAAGCCGTCGGAGTGGAAATCCTCTCCATCGACAAACCGACCAAACAGGACGAAGACTAGCGATTTAAACAAACTATTGCCAAAAGTGGCCCTTTGGGGTAGGATAGCGCGACATATGGCCACAAAAGAGACTAAAAAAGAGCTATCCACCGACTTCGCTGTCATCGAGACAGGCGGGAAGCAGTATGCTGTTTCCGCCGGAGACATCCTGGATGTTGAGCTTTTGGGCGACTTCGCCGAGGGCGATAAAATAACTTTCGACAAAGTCCTCCTTTCCGACGACGGACAAGCGGCCACTATCGGCACTCCATACATCGACGGCGCCAAAGTTACCGCTACCTATCTTGGTCTCAAGAAAGGCCCTAAAATCACTATCGTCCGCTACAAGGCCAAGAGCAATCGCGACCGCAAAATCGGCCACCGCCAGAAGTACGCCCGCGTTGAAATCACCGAGATTAAATAAAGAAGAAAGAAGGACACGAAAAGAAACCTCCTAAAATAAAAACTCCCTCCAGGGAGTTTTTATTTTTATGAAAATTAACTCTAAAGGCACATTTGAAGGATACCAAAACCTTTCATTCAAATGAAAGGTTTTGGTATAAGGTTGTTTCAGAGTTATTTAGAGTTGACTAGGATATATCCCGAAATGTTCCTATACTCCGAAAATTAACTCTGTGGCGGGACATATCTCATTAACTCTACTTATCATCGATGATAAGTAGAGTTGAGGGAGTGTAGTTTTTGGGTGTTACAGGATATGGGTTTTAGATTTTGGATATCAAAAAGGTCCGGCTTCTTTCGAAACCGGACCTGAAACCAAGCGACCTAGGCCGCGAGCTTGATTGAGTGGAATGCAGCGAGTTGCTGCTCGACAACCCCGGGGCAATGGTAGTCGGAGATAATTTTCCATCCCTCCGCGTCCATTATCCAGGCGTCGACGACTTCCTTTGTCTCCACGGCGTTGCGCAATCTCCTCTCGAAGAACTTGCGCATATCCAGCGGAGACATTTTGCTGCCATACCACCACTGATTGCCCCAATGTAGAGCTACCAAAGGAATCTTGTCCTCTGGTATTTTTGTGTTTTTTACCAACATCACATACTCCTTACTTTTTGTGACGCCACCTGTCTTTCTTTATTATAGCACACTAGTACCGATTTTGCAAGGCGTTTTTTAGGGTTTCGGGGTCGGCGTATTCGAGCTCGCTTCCGGTCGATAGGCCGCGACCAAGGTGGGATACTTTTATTTTTTCAGATTCGGGAATCTCTCTGATAATCGCTTCAACGAAGCGTCCGGTATTTTCTCCATCGGGGTTAATAGAAAAACCTAAAATAACTTCCGCCAAGCCCGAATCCAGCCGCGCTTCAATAACACGCTTCAGTCCGCCACCACGCAGCTTTTTGTTCTCCCGCGATTCAAGTAGGGGAACGGTGCCACCAAGCACGAAGTACAGACCGTCGTAGACGCCGCTTCTTTCTATTGAACGAATATCAGTGTCACGCTCAACCACCAAGAGCTTCGAGTGATCGCGATTATTGTCGGCGCAGATTTCGCAAATATCGGAACGGCCGCCGTTTTTGGAAAAGAAACGACGACAGGAAGCACATTCCATGACGTTGTCTTGGATACTGCCGACGAGCATCGCTAGTTCGTCGGCTTCACCTTTAGGCAGGGTGAGCACATGAAAAGCAAACCGCCGCGCCTGCCGCGCGCCGATACCGGGAAAGTTTTCAAAGTAAGTGATGAGTTTGTCGAGGGAGTTCATAAGCTAGGTTGTAGGTGATGGGTTTTAGGTGGTAGGGAGGTGAAAATCGCTTCGCGATTTTCACCTCAAACAAGCGCGTAGCGCTACTATAAACTATAACCTAAAACCTGTAACCTAAATTTAGAATTCTTCACTAGCAGCAGCTGAGGCCATAGCGGCATTACCGGCATGGTGGGTATCGAGATTTAAAAAGCGCACATG
>JBBDVD010000044.1:0-4835 GCA_040903565.1 Minisyncoccota bacterium | reverse complement strand
ATTATGTTTGGATATTTGGTTTATGAACGCCAGCGATATGCCGGCAACCTGCATGACTTGCGTCGCGAGACAGGCGAAATACACGACCAACTTCTACGAATCTTTTCCGCTCTACGAGAAGAGATCTATCAACAAATACGCAATATCTCCAAAAAAACCCGACTGTCCAAGAAAGAGCAAGAGGCCGTCGAAGGACTCAACAAAGCACTTTCCGTCTCGGAGTCCTTGATTGATAGGGAGGTAAAAGACGTGAAAAATTTGCTAGATTGACCCCGGCCAGCTACAATGCCACGTAAGGTATGTTGAACCTAAACAGATTAATAGAGTACGTATTCTTTTTTGGCTTAATAGGACTGATCGGCTATTTGTTATGGCTGATGTTCACTCCTTTTATAACGGCTCTATCTTTGGCGGCGGTGATAGTAACTATTTGTTATCCGATTTATGGGCGAGTGTTGTCTTTGACCCCTTGGCGTAACGAAAGCCTGGCCGCACTTATTTCTACTATTATAGTATTGGTCATTGTTATCATTCCGATTTTTTGGATATCCGCGCTCTTAATTGGAGAAGCGACATCTCTCTATCGCATACTTGGCAATGGTGACCATTCCCTAGCAGACGTGCTATATGATTTTGAGGAGTTGGTAGGAACGATTATTCCCGGACTGCAACTGGATATGAATAGTCATCTTCGTCAAGGAGCAGAATGGGCGACTGGTAATCTGGGTGCCATTTTTGCTGGCACAGCCTCGACCGTCTTTTCATTCTTTATCGCTATCATAGGTTGCTTCTACTTCTTCAGAGACGGACGTCGCTTTACCAAAAGCCTGATCATCATTAGTCCGTTGGCTGACAAGGATGACTCTCTTATTCTGAAGCGGATGTCTTCGGCTGTTCGAGGGGTGGCATTGGGAACTGTCTTGGTGGCGATTATTCAGGGTGTTTCTTCGGCTATAGGTTTTTCTTTATTTGGCTTCGACCGGGCTGTTCTGTTTGGTGTTATAGTCGCCCTGTTTGGTCTGGTGCCGGGCATAGGCCCTTCGGTTGTTTTTTTGCCAGCGGCGGGATATCTAGCTTTCACTGGGGATTATTTCGGCGCTATTGGTCTTGTCGTTTGGTTTTTTGTAGCAGTATCTTTGATTGATAACATTCTTGGTCCGTATCTGATGAGTCGTGCCCACCCGATGCACCCCTTCTTGGTGCTTCTTTCGGTGATAGGCGGAATTATAATGCTGGGACCGATTGGTTTCGTGGTCGGTCCGGTTATTACCAGTGTATTTATAGTGCTGTTAGAAATATACGCACAACACATAGCTCCGAATAATAAACCTGGTGATGTATAATAAAATAAACAATTTTTAACATTCGCTATGATTGATCGTCGCCACATAGAGCAGATACTTCGCTTAAATGGTCTAACTCCGACCGCCGCCGACGAAGAGATACGATCGGTATTGATTTCTGCTCGCTGGCACAAAGAGGATGTTGAGACGGCCATCACCGTCTTGCGAGAAAACATCAGCACTCACAAGAGTCGTGTCGATACCCTGCATGACGTATTCACCACCGACAAGAAATTGAGTCCTGAAGCTATCCAAACCCTACTTGGTATTGATGTTGAGGTTAATTCCTCGGAGTTGGAAACATTACGGCAAAGCCAGCAAAACGTGTATATGTGGCAAATCATTTCTATTTTTATGATAGCTGTGACCTTGGCGGCTATTTTGATTGTTTTTATGATGTATAGTCAAAAGGTTGGCATATTCCACCCGTCGATGTAGAGTAGCCGGATGGTAAATTTACGAGCAAGACGGACTCTTTTTGTATTGCCTGCAATCGTCCTTTTTGCGGTTGGTTTTTATTATTTCGACACCGTGGTGGCCTTTGGCGAAGAGATTGTGTTTAATGTCACCCACCCTGCCGGGACTGCTACGGTTGAGGAAAAGGGAAAGAAGGGAATTGTATTTGTGGGTGACATAATGTTGGCGCGGAGTGTGGAGAAAAGTCTGTTGTCTCTTCCGGCAGAGCACGCTTTTCTTGGGGTGAAGGAGTTGTTCAAAGATACATTTGTGGTTGGTAATTTTGAAGCATCTGTGCCGACCGTCCATGAGCCGACGCCAAATTTTACTTTTAAATTTTCAGTGACACCGCGCCTTTTACCCATCTTAACTGAGGCCGGAGTGACTCACTTGTCTTTGGCCAACAACCACGCGCTTGATTATGGAGCGGCCGGTTATAGAAATACCGTAATGGAACTTAGGAGGCACGAACTGACTGCTTTTGGACATCCGATTTTGGTGTCTAGTAGTTCTATTTCCTATATTGAATTGGACAATAAAAAAGTGGCTGTCATAGCTGTTTCCAATTTATTTACTAAACCGTCGGTGACTGAGTGGGAGCCAGTTATCAGTGAAGCCAACAGAAGTAGCGATCTGCAAGTGGTCTATATACACTGGGGCAACGAATATGAGTTGATCCATAGTGAGAAGCAGAGGAAGTTTGCTAAAGAGCTTATTGATGCCGGGGTAGATATCGTGGTTGGTCATCATCCTCACGTGGTACAGGATATTTGGCGCTACGGTGATGGAGTGGTTTTTTATTCTCTCGGTAATTTCATTTTCGATCAGTACTGGAAAGACGACGTGTTAAATGGTTTGGCTTTAGATATGTCTTTTGAGGAACATATCGGCTGGCAGATAAGATTGGTTCCGGTTGAGAGCAAGAGCGTGAGGTTGCAGCCGCGAGAGATGGTGGGCGAGGAACGCGAAGCGTTCCTCGTTGGCCTGGCCGATCGTAGTGACCCTGGTTTGGCAGACGGTATCATGGCGGGTGTGATTTCGTTGCAATTTTGACCACATTGGTCTATGCTGTGTCAATTATGAAAATCCACAAATACGAAGCTTTCGGGATAGGAATTGCAGTAGCTCTCATGGCTACAGCCCTATTCTTCATGCGATTTAACGACACCCTTACTCGTCCAGCTGGCGGAAATGGGAGCTCTCAGAGTGCTTCGGTGATATTGGCTGAAGGTGGTGAGGCCGGCGTTGTTAACGCTCTTTCGGAGGCGGTGGAGGGTGGCCGGGTCACTAAGGTGGTGGCGACTGACGTGGTAATCGGAAATGGCGAGGAGGTAGAAAAAGGCGACCAGATACAAATCCACTACATCGCCACTTTGCAAAATGGCCAAGAGTTCGACAATACTCACAAGAAAGGAGAGTCGCTCTCTCTGACTGTGGGAGACAAGAGTGTTATCGAAGGTTTGAATGAAGGAGTGGTGGGAATGAAAGCTGGCGGCCAGCGAATTATCATTATTCCAGCTGAGAAGGCCTATGGTAGAGAGGGATACGGCCCAATTCCGGGCAAGGCTACTGTTGTCTACGCGGTTGAACTAATATCAATCAAATAACCTTTCCCTATATCATAAGTAAGATACGATTCTGTGTATCTTATATGATATACAAAGAAAGTTGTTGGTTCGTGAACAGTGATTGAGCCATGGAAAAGCCTATTAATTTTGAAATCCTTAAGCGTCAGCCCGGGTCTATGGCCCGGGCTGGTGTTATACATACACCGCATGGTGATATTGAAACGCCAGCTTTCGTGACTGTCGGTACCAAAGCGACAGTCAAAAGCTTGAAGTCGGATGATTTACAAGATTTGGTCGGCGCCCAGGTGGCGCTCGCTAACACCTACCATCTTTACCTTCAGCCAGGACACGAAATCATCAAAGAAGCCGGCGGACTACATAAGTTTGCTAACTGGAAGTTGCCCACGATGACCGACTCCGGCGGCTTTCAGGTTTTTTCTCTTGGCGCGGCTTTTGGTAAGGGTGTGACTAAGTTTGCCAAAGGGGAGGTGGAAGAAAGTGATAAAACGCATGTTCACGGACTCAATGTATACTCGCGCACATTAGCCGAAAGTCACGGAAAACTTTGCATTATCGATGAAGACGGCGTTACTTTCACGTCACACCATGATGGCACCATGCATCGCTTCACCGCCGAGCGGTCGATAGAGATTCAACACGCTATTGGCGCCGACATCATCGTGGCTTTCGATGAATGTACCAGCCCGTCGGCAGATTATGACTATCAAAAAGAAGCGATGGACAGAACTCATCGCTGGGCCAAACGATCACTGATGATGCATAAATATCTCTTAACAGAAGAGATGAAGGAGAGGAGTATAAAGAAGCACGCCCGCACGACTAATCAGGTTGCTGTGCCCAGCACGCAATTTTTTGAAAAAAAATTGCAGCAACCTGATATAGTGTGCGGGCAAGGTCTTTATGGAGTCGTGCAAGGTGGACGTTACTTGGACTTGCGCAAAGAAAGTGCTCGCACCCTCGCCGCCATGGACTTCGACGGTTTTGGTATCGGCGGCAGTTTTTCCAAGGAAGACTTGGGCGAATCGCTCAAGGTAGTGAATGAAAATTTGCCTGAAGAAAAGCCGCGCCACTTGCTTGGTATTGGTGAACCGGAAGACATCCTAGAAGGAGTTCGGCTTGGTTGTGATACTTTCGACTGTGTGGCTCCGACTCGCATTGGTCGTACTGGTACTATTTATATACACTCTAAGGACGGACATCCTGCCACCGGACTCAAAAAAGTAAGCTTGCGCAAGCCTGAGTATCAGCGAGATTTCTCAAAGCTTGATGAAGGTTGTGATTGCGCCGTTTGTCAGAACTATACCAAAGCCTACGTCGCTCACTTGGTTCGCGCTGGCGAAATCCTTGGTGGACACCTTTGCTCCATCCACAACCTCTACACTATCGTCAATTTCACTAAGAAGTTGCGCGAAAATATACTTAAAGCATAAGATCCTTAAAGTTCGAG
>JBBDVD010000043.1:0-4886 GCA_040903565.1 Minisyncoccota bacterium | reverse complement strand
TTATATAATCAAGCGAAGACCTTTTTATAAATTACAGACAACTTACTCCAGCGCCTTTACAAAAAATTGCGTTGAGTGGGTGAAAAATAAATTTAAATATTTTATGAGTGTGATTCGTCACGAAGAACAAAGAGTGGCTATCCTAATCGATACCCAAAACCTTTATCATAGCGGTAAAAATCTTTACCATGCCAAAGTCAACTTTGGGAATGTGGTAAAAACCGCCTTGGGTGGGCGCAAGCTCGTTCGCGCGCTTTCTTATGTGGTAAACACTGAAAGTGGAGAAGAGGGGGCTTTCTTCGAAGCTCTGGAAAAGCTTGGTATCGAAATAAAGACCAAAGATTTACAAATATTTTACGGCGGAGCCAAAAAAGCTGACTGGGATGTCGGTCTCGCCATTGACGCTATCAAGCTCGCTCACAAAGTTGACGCTATAGTTATAGCCAGCGGCGACGGCGACTTCGTCCCTTTGGTTGAGTACATCAAGTCGCAAGGTTGCCAGGTTGAGTTTATTAGCTTCGGTCGATCATCCTCCCAAAAGCTAAGGGAAAGCGTGGATGATTTTATTGACATGGATGAAAATCCTAAAGATTACTTAATAGGCTACCGACCATCAACCAGCCGAAACAGCAAGTCCAAGTCATTGCCCAAAAAAGGGAAGGGGAAGGATGCGTCTCAAACCGTAGTCGGTACTGACACCGACAATCTTTAAAACCAAAAACACCGCCGGTGCCCTCTCAGCACCGGCGGTGTTTTTGGTTTTAAGTCGCAACTATACTTCAAATAGCTAGGCGAAGGGTTATGTTGAGTATTGTCGATACCACGGCTGATGGTATGAGATAATGGGAAATAAGAATTATGTCGAGTGGAGATTTACCAACAAAAAAAATATCGCGGGTTAGGACATTTCAAGATGATATCTCCTCTATCAGACCAGGCGAGACCAAATCACCTGCTGCGCCTGGTTTCCAGGAGACAGGTAAAGAAACGGCTCCGATAAAACAAAAGCTTTCTGAAGAGAATATATTCAGAGTGCCCAAGCCAAACCCTAGTGTAGTAGCTAATCCTCAAATAGTTGCGAGCGGTACTGATAAAAAATCAGCACTAATCCCTGTGGCTATCCCGAAAAAAAATGATCTTAGTGATGCTGTCAAAGGTCTCACCAGTCATTCACCTTTCCAAAAAACAACCAACGGGCAAGGAGGAACTTTATCTAATCAGGTTATTTCCAAAGAAGACCTGGTATCAATAAGAAAGGATGTTCCAACTACAATCATTAGCGATGACACCTCCGGAGAAGGAAGCATTATTACCGATAAAAAAAGAACTCGATTTAGTCTTGTGGCTTCTATAGGAGAGGCTGCGCAAACTTGGTTTACTACCGAAAGAGAGTCCTTTAAAGATAGAGCGGGGGCTAAAAGAAAAGCCATACCTACCGTACGCCCAGTTGCGGACAGAAAAGAAATTCTACAAAAGGCGGCGGAGCAAAGTGCCATGGCCCCTCGCGACGACCATTTGCAACTGGCCACAAAGTTTGCCCTGCCAAAAGCTAAAGCCAAACAAGATAACGCGCCTATCCAAATAAAGAAAAAGTCGCCGCCAGAAAAACCGGCTTGGTCGCACTTTACTGGCCACCAAAAGGACCAAGTTCCTCAAGAAAGAGTGGCGTCAGCTACCGATGTGGCAGAAAAGGTGTCCGAACAACCAGTCGCAACCGTCTTGCCGCCCCCACCGACGGAGAAAACCTCACCTACTACTGTACCGACTCCTATGCCGACAATAGCGACCCCGCCTGTAACAAAAGAGACTCCCGAAATCTCCGAAAAAATCGAGAGTAAACCTCCAGCTATAAAATTTGTAGGCAAGAAAAATAAATCTAGTTTTGCGGGACTTAGTAAATTCCTTACCTACGCCGGCATCGTCACCGTAATGATAATAGCCGCGACATCCGGAATAGGGCTGGTCTGGTGGCTGTTCTCTGGCTCCAACCAACCCCAAACTTTAACTTCGACATCGACACCCGCCCCGCTTATACAAGCGGTGTTAGTGAATTACGAAGACAACATCCGCATAACTCTCCCTCTTCGGAAAGAAGAACTGTGGCAAAGCATCCTAAGTGCTGAGGCCAGAACGAGCTCTGGTCTAGTCTTAGTGTCGCCAATGAATCCTGACGACACTACTCCCACGACTGAGGAGATTTTGGCCGTCGTAAATTGGCAAGCCAATCCCGCTTTCCTTAGAAGTATAGAAAAAATAAACTTCGGCCGCTACCGTGGAGTCCCTTTCATAGTAATACGAACCACGAATTTCGATACGGCCTTTGGCAGCCTGCTGTCAGCTGAGGCTACCTTGCCTAAAGATTTAACTATCTTCACGTATGAAAACGTGGAAGTTCTCGAAGGTAGATTCACTGACGAATTAATTCAAAATCATGACATACGTGTCCTGAAAAAAGTGTCCGGGCAAGACGCGTTGGTTTATAGTTTTGTGAATCGCAACACTATCGTGATAACTTCGGATAGAGACACCTTCCTGGAAGTGGCCAACCGGCTACGTTGATTTGTGTTAACATAATAGACAATGAATACAGAAAAGTATAAAAATTTGCTGGAGCAGGAACTGGAGAGCTTGACTGAAGCGCTGAGCGACTTGGGTGTAAACAACCCTGAAGTAAAAGAAGACTGGGTAGAAAGAACAAACGATCTTGATACTGTAAGTGCCGACTTAAACGACGTGGCCGACAGAACTGAAGAGTATGACGCACGTAGAGCTGAGCTGGCTGTACTGGAACACCGATGGAACGCGGTGCGAAAGGCTCTTAAAAAAATAGAAGCCGGTACTTATGGCATCTGTGAAATATCGGGAGAGCCTATCGAGGAAGACCGTCTGGAAGCCAACCCGGCGGCGAAGACCTGCAAGAAACACATGGATGAAAAAGTAAGCTAACTAGGGTTCCTAAGTTTATATCATGTCTATCGCACGCGTTTATACCGCCCAACCAGGAGTGTCCAAGGGAGACATAGTTACTATTGAGGGCGACTTATCCAGGGGCCTTTTTTCTTTTTCAATCGTCGGGCTAGCCGGGAAGGCGGTGGAGGAAGCCAAGGACCGCGTCAACGCGGCGATTAAAAATTCAGGCTTGCCGGCACCGAAAAGCGACAACCGAAAAATTGTTATCTCACTGGCTCCGGCTGACCTTAAAAAGGACGGTCCGCTCTTTGACTTACCCATAGCAATAGCCTATCTCATTGCCGCGAGAATCATTAAAAGCGAGTTGGAGAAAGTTTTGTTGATAGGAGAATTGTCACTTGATGGCACCCTTCGACCGGTGCGCGGAATTTTGCCGGCAGTGGCGGCCGCTAAAAGCGCCGGTTTTACTGAAGCTATTGTTCCTTTTGATAACAAAGAAGAAGCGGCCTTGATTGACGGTATAGCAGTCCGGGCTGCTAAAAATTTGAGCGAAGTCATCAATCATATAGATAAAAGCCGCGACACCTATCTCGAACTACCAATTGAAGAACCCACGTCTATTGCGGACGACTGGATAGAAACTCAAGTATGTCTCGAGGACATCAAGGGACAAGAAAGTGCCAAACGAGGACTCTTGATTGCGGCGGCCGGACTACATAACGTGTTGATGGCCGGCCCGCCTGGAACAGGTAAGACTATGCTGGCTCGTGCTTTCCAAGGTTTGCTTCCATCTCTATCGAGAGAGGAGGCTCTGGAGGTGCTGTCGATTCACTCCTTGGCAAATGGCATTACCTCGATCACCTCCGCGCCGCCGTTTCGCACCCCGCATCACACCGCCAGCCACACTAGTCTAGTCGGTGGCGGGACAACACCCAGACCGGGCGAGGTTACTTTAGCTCATTGCGGCGTACTCTTCATGGATGAGTTTCCGGAATTCGACCGACGTTCGATAGACGCTCTCCGTCAACCGCTGGAAGACAAGGTGGTGACTATCTCAAGAGTGAAAGGGAGCGAGTGCTTCCCGGCAGATTTCGTATTGGTCGCGGCCCTCAACCCTTATCGCGGAACCGAAGACGGCACAACTGACTATGCTGCTACCATGATGGATACCTATAAAGGAAAAATCTCTGGACCGATACTCGATCGCATCGACCTGTGGCTCAACGTTCCGCACGTTGATTATGAGACTCTGACTAAAGAACGCCAAGCGGGAGGGGACGAAACAAGACTAGCCAGAGAAATCGTCATGAAAGCGCGAGCGCGACAAAAAGAACGGCTCCGAAAATTTGGCGTCAAGGTAAATTCCGGACTTTCCAGTCGCCAACTGGAAGAAAGCGTGAAGTTGGCCCCGGCGGTCAAAGAGACTCTGCGCCTATCAGCCGCCAAACTAAACCTTTCTCCGCGGGCGCTGCACAGGCTTATTAAGGTCGCCCGCACCATTGCCGACATTGAAGATTCTGATGATTTGCTTGAGTCACATTTACTTGAGGCATTGCAGTATAGGGTGAAGATGTGAGGTTAGTAATTAGAAAGTAGTAAATAGAGAGTAGTATTTTTGATTCGTCGAAGGATAGGGACTTTTCGCCACCTATCTTTTAGTCGACTACAATTAACTGATGTCGGTTACCGACTCTCCTTATCATGGATGATAAGGAGAGTCGTAGTACAAGAAAAAACGACAGAAACGGGACAAGGTAGTCCAGCGACTGTCGTTTTAATGAAGTAACTATTGAGTAATATTTTTAACTCCTCGAAGTCATTTTAGGATACAGAGCGAGGAGACAAGCAAAAAAGACGCTCCGTGTATATGGACATACACGGAGCGTCTTTTTGTGCGTAGTCGACGAAGTTATGTGCCTAAAATGGGTTCGCGGTTCCCAGCAATCCATTTTGAGATGAAATGCAAGGAACACGAG
>JBBDVD010000042.1:0-4953 GCA_040903565.1 Minisyncoccota bacterium | reverse complement strand
CCCCCCCCCCGCCTGACACAAGGTGACTCATATGCTAGTATTTTGCCACCGACCGGTTAGCGAAAGCTGGTGGAGCGAGGAGCGAACACTTGGAGCTCCGCAAGACCTTTTGAGATAGTTTGCGAATACTTGAAGCAAAATATCCAAAAGGTGTACAGTTCCTGTAAGGAACAACATTGACATCGCGCGATTAGCTCAGTGGTAGAGCGCTTCATTGACATTGAAGAGGTCGGAAGTTCAATCCTTCCATCGCGCACAATTCTACTCCTCCAAAGCCTTTTCTACCGCCTCCAAGACCCCCTCTTTTGACCCTGCAACAAACACGAAGCCATTACGATGGCAAAAAATCGCACCCTTGATGCCAGAAACTTTTACCAATTCCTCGTTTCGTAAGCCACCCCAGTCTTTCGGGAACCGTTGCCGCAGTTCAAACGTGTTTTTTGATACAGCAATCGCGGTAGCCAACCAATTTTGATTGCCAGCCGGGTCTTCCGGAGAAATAATGAACAACACTTCCGGATAATCGATCATTAACGACTTTGACATTGGTGAGTCGAATTGAAGCACGCGCTTGTCTTCAGTTCTTTCATACACTTCGGCGGCCAAGGCCTTCATTTCTGCTTTTTCTTTAGCGTGCGCGATCGTTTTCTCAATAATGACTCGAGCAAGGGTCACCGTGGGCAAAAACGAGGCGTCTGCATCCTCAGCCGATCCTCGGGCTGGACACAGTATCGCTATCACGTCCGATATCGTGACTGGCTTGATATTGTGTTCGGTGAGTTGATAAATGGATATACCGTTATCATTGGCGTCGATCGGCATCACTAACTTTTCCTCAATCTTGTCAGCGATCTCCTTAATGCCACATACTGCTTCACCGTAGTGTTTCCAGATTAGACCGAAGGCAGCATAGGGAATTCCGTTGTCGCGGACAGGTGCGCCACTTTGGTGGTGGTCGAAGCGTTGGTGGGCGGGGTCGTAGACCCCGCCGACATCCACCACAATATCGCCCGATGCGATAATTTCTTCATCACGGGTCCTAATCACCTCTACATTTTCTATCCCGAAATGGAGTTGCAAAGTGGCCACCGCGAAAACGTCGTCGGCGTGGAATGCTCCATTATGGGTTACTACTTTTTGCATATAAGCTAACTATACAATATATTTGAGGCTTATGAAGATTTTATCGATAGAAACCTCCTGTGACGAAACTGCTGTGTCCCTCGTTGAGGCCACTGGTGACTTCCCGAATGCGAAATACCAAATACTAGGTAATGCCCTATTTTCACAAATCGATATCCATCGTGAGTATGGCGGAGTTTTTCCATCGGTCGCTAAGCGCGAACATGCTAAAACCTTGGTACCAATGTTAAAAAAAAGTCAAAATGCAAATCTCAAAAGTCAAAATTACAGTGAAGAGGTAAAAAATGATGTGCGTGTACTTCTAGAGCGAGAAGTAGGAATGTATGAAGAGTTGATAGAGTACGTAGAAAACTACGAAAAGCCCGCCATAGACCTAATAGCCGTGACGGCTGGACCAGGGCTCGAACCAACCCTATGGGTCGGGATTAATTTTGCTAAAGCCCTAGCGCTACTTTGGAATGTGCCAGTCGTACCAGTCAATCATATGGAGGGCCATATCTTAGCCTCTATTTTCAAAACTAATGATGATAAATCTGGCAATACCCTCCATTCGAATGGAGGGCTAGCCGACCTACAGTTTCCTTCCCTAGCATTGCTTATCTCTGGAGGACATACAGAACTCATAAAAATGAATGACTGGCCTCTCGATGTAGCTCGAAGTAAACAACACTATGAAAAAATCGGGCAGACACGCGATGACGCAGTCGGTGAAGCTTTCGACAAAGTGGCTCGCTTGCTTGGTTTGCCCTATCCAGGTGGGCCGGAGATAAGTCGCGCGGCGGGCGAAGCCCGCTCTGCGAACTTGCCGGAATTCCATAAACTCCCTCGCCCAATGCTCGACAGCGACGACCTCGACTTTTCCTTTTCTGGACTCAAGACTGCTGTCCGTTACGCTATTGAAGGAAAGGAGTTGAGTGAAGAAGACAAACAGGCTGTGGCGAGAGACTTTGAAGACGCAGTCGTTGAAGTGTTACTTAAAAAAGCTGAACGAGCAGTCAACAAATACGACATCAGATCACTCATTCTTGGCGGCGGAGTGTCTGCCAATCGTCAAATCCGAGATACTTTCGCTAGCTTCTTCGCGAGCGAACATCCGGAGCTAAACCTTTACCTACCCGACTTGAAGCTATCTACCGACAATAGCATCATGATAGCCCTAGCGGGCCACGCGCGGTCTTCAAAAGCACTTGCGCCCACTATCGAGGCTCTTTCCCCTCTCGTAGCCTCCGGCAACCGCTCACTTTCAGAGGAGTAGATTTCGTGATAAATTGACTAAATCATGAACGACAAAAATACGGCTATCAATGAGGATTTTTTAAAGCCCTATTCTCCGAAGGATAACGAGGAAGCTTTATATAAAAAATGGGAAGAATCGGGATATTTTAATCCTGACGTTTGTATAGAAAAAGGCGTCACTGCTCCCGACGCCGAGACTTTCTCTATCGTTCTCCCTCCCCCGAATGTCACTGGTGTCCTCCACATGGGACACGCTGCCATGTTAGCGACCGAAGACATTTTAGTGCGCTACAACCGTATGCAAGGCAAGCGTACTCTCTGGATCCCCGGCACCGACTCCGCCGCCATCGCTACCCAATCAAAAGTAGAGGGCGAGATATACAAGAAAGAGAAAAAGACTCGTCACGACCTCGGTCGCGAAGAACTGCTTCGTCGCGTAGGTGAATTCGCCGAGAGTAGTAAGGACACTATCATCAGTCAAACCAAAAGCATGGGCTCAAGCCTAGATTGGTCTCGTTATGCTTTCACTCTCGACGAACAGCGATATAAAGCTGTTATGACCGCCTTCGTCAAAATGTATGAAGCTGGACTGATTTATCGCGGAGCGCGGATCGTTAACTGGGACCCGAATCTACAAACCACAGTTTCTGACGATGAGATAGAACATGTCGAGCAAACGGATCCTTTCTACTATTTTAAATACGGACCTTTCACCATCGGTACCGTGCGCCCGGAGACGAAGTTTGGTGATAAATATGTGGTGATGCATCCGGACGACGTCCGCTACGCGGAGTACAAGCACGGGCAGCAAATTGAGGTGGAATGGATCAATGGTCCTATCACAGCCACTATCATTAAAGACGAGGCCGCTGACAGAGAGGTCGGCTCGGGAGTGATGACTATTACCCCTTGGCATTCAGCTGTGGACTTCGAAATCGCTGAACGACACGGACTTGATAAAGAACAAGTGATAGACGAGCGCGGCATATTGCTGCCAATTGCTGGAGAGTTTGCCGGCCAACACATCAAGAAAGCGCGCCCAGCTATCGTGGAGAAAATGAAAGCGCAAGGTTTGGTTGAGAAAATTGATGAAAAGTATGTCCATAATGTTTCAACCAATAGTCGTGGTAGTGGCACTATCGAGCCGCAAATAAAAGAACAGTGGTTCGTAGCGGTCAATAAGGCCGTGCAATTCCCCGACGGTCGCACCATGACTCTAAAAGAGCGCATGCGGGAGACGGTCGAGGGTGGAGAAATAGCTATCGCGCCCGAGCGCTTCAACAAAATCTACTATCGCTGGATAGATAATCTGCGTGACTGGTGTATCTCTCGGCAAATTTGGTACGGACACCGAGTCCCGGCTTGGTTTAAAGATGGTGAAGTAAAAGTGCAGATAGAATCTCCGGGGAAAGGCTGGGAGCAAGATCCTGATACTCTCGACACTTGGTTCTCTTCTGGGCTATGGACTTTCTCTACCCTCGGCTGGCCGGAAGAGACAGACGATTTTAAAACATACCACCCAACATCGGTGCTTGAAACTGGTTACGACATCATTTTCTTTTGGGTGGCGAGGATGATATTGATGAGTACTTTCCTGATTGGCCAAGTACCTTTCAAAAACGTTTACCTACACGGCATGGTCCGTGATGGCAAAGGCCAAAAGATGAGTAAGTCGAAAGGTAACATCATCAATCCGCTCGATATGATCGAGAAATATGGCGCGGATGCCATTCGCCTTTCACTCGTGGTAGGGGCGGCGCCAGGTAACGACGTTCCACTTTCTGAAGACAAGATTCGGGGTTACAAAAACTTCGCGAATAAACTCTGGAATATTAGTCGCTTTGTTTTGAGCAACACATCTGATTATGACGGGGCGGCGAAAGCTCCGCTTTCGCCGCGTGATCAAGAGATATTAAACCAGCTATACAGTTCTGTAGCTGAAGTAGAGAACGATCTGAAAAATTTCCGCCTCTACCTAGCGGCTGAAAAGGCCTATCACTACGTCTGGGACGAGCTAGCGGCCAAGGTGCTGGAAGAATCGAAACCGATATTAAACGGCGATGATGCGAAGGTTAAGTCTACTCGCCAAGCAGTACTGCGAGAGTGCCTATCTGTTTCTCTCAAACTACTACATCCATTTATGCCGTTTGTGACCGAGGCCGTATGGCAACGACTGCCGGAAGAAATGAAAGAGACTGAATTTTTGATGGTCGCGAAGTGGCCCGCACACTAGATCAATGTCTCGTTATGTTCTACATCTACGTACTTAAGAGTTTAAAAGATAACGAATTGTATATTGGTTCAACTAGCAATTTAAAGAGGCGTTTTGTAGAACATAACGCTGGAGACGTAAAATCTACCAAACCAGGAGGCCTTTCACTCTCCTATATTACGAGGCTTATCAAGCTGAAATAGACGCTCGTAAAAGAGAAGCTCAACTCAAACTTCGTGGACGTGCTTTAGCTGGTCTAAGACGTCGCTTAAAACAAAGTCTCCAGTCAGACATTGATTAGTCGTGCGGGTGGCCAACAAAATAGTTAGGAGTTCTTAGTTGTCAGTTTTTAGGTCGCGGGG
>JBBDVD010000041.1:804-4972 GCA_040903565.1 Minisyncoccota bacterium | reverse complement strand
CCAAAAATAGGAATATCATCCAAAGCCATACCAATTTGTTCTAAGTGAGAAAATACAATAAAGCTCCAAAGTTCATCGCTCGTCAAATCCTCTCCTTCAACAGTGAACCCTATCAGAATCGAAGTCGAAGGAGAAGAGTCGCTAACTGACGGTGTGGTTGTAGCAATGTCGTCTACTGAAGTAAAGATTGGTGCGCCAGCAGAGATATCTCCTTCACCGGCTGCTATCTTCTGTCGCAGCCGATTGATGTTGCTATCCCTTGGGATATCTGGTTTCTCCTCCACCATAGATCCTTCCATCACCATAGGGGCACTCCCGCTGGCAGAAAAATCAATGGTTGAAGCTGTCTGCCCTGTCATATTCCACACCTGCGTCAACCAAGTAGCCCCGATAGCAAAGGAAAGAAAAACAAAAGCGGCTCCGAAAGCAGTAAAATCACGTGTTCGAATCATAAGCTAATTATATACTATGTTGCCGACCGTGTAATTATTTCAATATCCCAGGCATTAGAAAACCTCTCTATTTGCGACCACTTATTTTGACCCTGTTCGTCAGCCACCAAATAGACTTTGGTTATAGGCGAATACTCAGTTACGGGTGTCGGACATTCAAATACCAAAACGTCTTTATCCAGATCTCCAGTATCCAATTCTTGCACCTCAAATCCTTCCTTGGGTAGCTCCGGTTTACAGCCCACGGAAAATTTAAACATCGCCAACCCGATACTCGAATTTAAACCATATGGATTACGATCCTTTCCGTGGGAAATATTTTTTAATCCAATATCTCGCGCGTGTTCCGCGACTATATATTCTACATACAAAGAAGGGCTGGCGCGCAAGCGAGCCTGCTGCCAGTCGTATGCCAGCGTGCGGTAAGCAAAAAATAATGTGTCGTCTTTGATTGAAAAAAATAATCCGCCGAGTCGATCCTCTCCCTCCATCAAGCTTAACGAGAAATATTTTTTGTCTTTGTCCGGGTTACCCAATGTTTTTTCTTTGACATCAAAAAATACCGGATTGTCTTTGCTGCCAATACGCTCCTCATACATCGGCATCCACCAAGCAAAGAAATCTTCGCTCAGTGGTTCTATTTTGTAAGAAATACTCTTGTCGGAAACTTTGCCTAGAGTTTCTACCAGTTTCTTTTGTTCACTCTTACCAAATAAACTAAGAGGATCTTTCACTACTCCCTTGCGCCATCTGTGTGCGGTTGCGTATCTTATTTTCATGGTCACTCCATAAGTGATTCATAATATGAGGCCACCGGCTCATAAAAAGGTGTCCCGGTCACCTCTAAAACATTTTTAAAACCTGGATTGGGGTTGAATTCAAGTACAAACAAATTACCATCTTTGTCGCTAATGATATCCACCCCACCATAATCTACAGACAACACTTTTGCAGTTTGAAGGGCCAATTCGGACAATCTCGACAGCAGCGCCGAATCTTCCACTTTTTTCATAGCACCGCCAAGAGATACATTTGCTCGAAAGTCTCCTTCCAGGGCAATTCTTTCATACGTACAAAAAGTCTTATCACCAGCAACGTGTATTCTGTAATCCGCGGTGTAGTCTATGAATTCTTGAGCTAAATATTCTTTGTTCTTAGCAACAACTTCACTAAAGTTATCCTCAGTACATAAAGCAACCTGCTCTCCCTTGCTGCCTACCGGTTCTTTCACCACAAATGGAAATTTCAATAGCTTTGAAACCTCCGCTTTATCAGGATTCATCAATCTAATGGATTTTGGTACCGCTACACCATTCCTGGTTAAGATGACCATTTGCATTATCTTATTGTTTAAGTCGGTGAGATTGGTCATTCTGTTTGGACACTTAACGCCAGCCTCAATAAGTCGCTCTTGCAACTCTTTAGTTATTTCTTTATTGAAACCCAAGACAAAGTGAACTACTTCATACTGGCTTAATGTATCAAACGTCTTATCAACAACATTCTCATCTATCTCCAAAACTGGGAAATAATACAGGTCACAAACATGACCGCGGCGTACCATCTCTTTTTTGATTTGAAGTCGAAACTCTTGCTTGTCAGAAAAGGCTACGATGGCTAACTTCATAAATTTATTTTTTTACGCCCACCTTAACAATACCCTCAACCCGCTTAATGTCGGCCAAGAGTTCAGAGCGGAGATCGTTGACCAAATACAACACAAAGACCGCACCTCCACCGTTTTTGGCAAAGATACTCCGGTCGCCACGCTTTTTCCTCATATCCAAACGGTGGAAAGAAGCTAACTTTTCTGCTTTTTTGAGGCCAAGAATACTGATGATCTCTCCTTCTTCCTTGGCATAGTATTTCATGGCCGCCGCAAAGCGCTTACAACGACGCGGGACAATTGGCTGTCTACCCATCCTGACCAGTATGTCATTCATGCCGTGGTTGATACCACAAGACAGTCGGTGTAGCTGGGTGCGGAAACCACCGATACGCGCGCCGATCTCGATAATTTTCCAAGTGTTGTCGATACGCATTAACTCCACATGAACAGTGGTGTTACGCAGACCAAGGGCATGTACTCCTTCCTTGACCACACTCTCCGCTTTCTTAACAGAAGCGGAGGATAACGCTGTCGGGGTGGACTGGAGATATCCGAAGAAATCATCCCGACCAATGTCGTGACCGGTCTTCTGGCGCACCAGCGGGCAACAAGTCACCTTGCCCCTAGCAGACACATAGGCGTCGATAGAATACTGTAGGCCCTCCATATATTCCTCGGCAATTATGCGTGGTCGCTCGGTACGACCGTAATTCTCATAAGTTTTCTCGATACTTTTCAGCATCTCTTTGATAGTCTTTCTTAGCTCTTCTTTATGATGACAGACGTTGATTAGGAGACTTTGGGCCAGGTTAGTCGGCTTCACAATCATTGGAAAACCAACCTGGTTGATGACCCTTTCGAGTTCCTGTTCTTCAGCATTTTTAATCAGCGTATACTTCGGACTGATCGACGAGTCGTGTACTCTGAAGTGACGTCTCATTAGCCGCTTGTCACTCGCCCACGTAAGAGACTCAGGAGTTGGGGTATAGAGATATGGGACAAAAGGAATGATTTTTATGAAATCAGCCAAGTACGACTCTGCTCGACTGGTGATGGCGCAAAGCTGATCCTGGTAAGGAGCGAGAGCTTCTTGGATAGCCGAATCGCTATTAAAATCTACAGACAAGGTGATATTTACGCCCGGCAAAGTAGCACCCGTTTGGTTTTTGGTAAGTTTACGGTGACTGTTTTCTATCAACATTATCCGAAATCGCTCACCGGTATCTTTCTCATGAGCCCGGATATCAGTAATAGCTTCAGCGGGTATCTTAGAGAGGTAAGCTATTATATTTTTCTTATTTTTAGCCATGGGCAATTTTTACACGAAGCAAAATCCTACCATAATTAGGCCTTTTATTCGAATTACAACACAGATTCCCTATATATAGAAATTTAGCTAATTACTCGGAATTTCTTCATTTTCTTCAATAGCGGCTACGATGGCGGCTCGAAATTCGTCGAAGGTGGTAAATTCCATCAGTTGATCGTTGAGAAGAAAAGTTGGAGTACCGGTGAATCCGCGGTCTCGAGCGTCGTTGAAACCCTCATTTACCACATCGTGAAGAATAGACGAGTTTAGATGGCGTTTAAACAGATTGGTGTCAAGACCGATTTCCTCGGCGTATTGATTGAAGTAAGCGCTAGGATTGGCCGCTTTGCTCCAGACATTCTGCTCTTCGAAGAGTTTGTCGTGCATCTCCCAAAATTTACCCTGCTGAGAAGCCGCTTCAGCGGCCCGAGCAGCCGGAGTAGCTTGGGGGTGAATATTTACCAACGGGAAGTGGCGATATTCAAAACGAAGACTGTCGTTATATTCGTCAACTAAATCCTTTATATACGGATAGAACTGAGCGCAAGCGGGACACTGGAAGTCGCTGTACTCCACCAAAGTAACGCTCGCCTCAGGATTACCCTTGATGTGAGGGGTCGCCACCACACCTTCGTCAGCCTGTTTGCCAACATATTGCGAATAAGCAATGGAGCCTGCGAGCAAAATAACTACTCCCGCGATAATAATTTTCCAAAGATGTTTTTTTAGCATATGCGTGATATTGTACCATCACTTGAGTATATAGGGGCTAGTACATGGTATGTAGGGACGAGGGGG
>JBBDVD010000041.1:0-794 GCA_040903565.1 Minisyncoccota bacterium | reverse complement strand
GGGAAGGGCGTAGCCCTTCCCGTCGTCCATACATACTATATACGATTCCCCATATACTAGACATTATGAAACGACCTTTTATAAAAAAACAAAAACGCAAGCGCCACGGCGCTACTTTTTGGGACCAAGAATATGCCTCTGGCGGAGAGCACTTGGCCCTTTCCAGCGACGAGAGCGAGGACTTGGCAAAATTTGTCAGGTGGCAAGCGCGCCAAAAAGATGAAGTTGTTATTGACCGCACCGTTGATGTCCTTGACCTTGGCTGTGGCAACGGGCGTAACCTCATCTTTTTGGCGCGCGAGTTGGGAGCACAAGGCATAGGTTACGACATCTCCAATGCCGCTATTGCTGAGGCTCGCAAAGCCGGCGAGGGTTTGCCCCTGACTTTCGAGGCTCGCAGTATCGCCGGCGAAATACATCTCCCCGACTCCTCGCAGGACATTATTCTAGATATGATGACCTCTCACTTCCTTAAGGCTAATGAACGTGAATTCCTGCGTGATGAGATTCATCGACTGCTACGTCCGGGTGGGTGGCTGTTTATGAAGACTTTTTTGCGCGACGAAGACCTCCATACCGCTCGTTTGTTAAAAGAATTCCCCACCGACGAGGCTGGAACCTATATCCACCCGGTCATCGGTGTGGCTGAACATGCCTATGAAGAAGACGAACTGCTGAATTTCCTCAGCCAGGAATTCATCGTGCGCAAAGTCTACCGCTCCCACAAACACCGCATCCGAGGTCAAGCTCGCAAACGCCGCACTGTCTCAGTCCACGCCCAAAAAGACCCATAC
>JBBDVD010000040.1:1222-5130 GCA_040903565.1 Minisyncoccota bacterium | reverse complement strand
TATGGCAGATTTCGATCGTTCCAAGCCGCACATGAACGTAGGTACCATTGGTCACGTTGACCACGGTAAGACTACGCTCACTGCTGCTATCCTAAACGTACTCAACCAGAAAGGTGGCGACTATGGCGCCAACGTGAAGGCTGTTGAAGATATCGACAAAGCGCCTGAAGAAAAGGCGCGCGGTATTACTATTTCGCTTTCTCACAGCGAATACTGGACCCCCAACCGTCACTACGCACACATTGACGCTCCGGGCCATGCCGACTACATCAAGAACATGATTACTGGTGCCGCACAGATGGACGGTGCTGTATTGGTGGTTGCTGCGACTGATGGTGCTATGCCTCAGACTCGTGAGCACGTTCTTCTTGCTAAGCAAGTGGGCGTACCTAACATCATCGTTTTCCTTAACAAATGCGATATGGTTGATGATGAAGAGATGTTGATGTTGGTGGAAGAAGAGCTCAAGGAGCTACTTTCCGCTCAGGGCTACAACGATGCACCAGTTATTAAGGGTTCTGCCCTTAAGGCTCTAGAAGATCCTGCTTCCGATTGGGGAGCTAAGGTACAAGAATTGGCTGACACTATGGACAGCTATTTCCCAATGCCAGAGCGTGAGCTAGACAAGCCGTTCCTTATGCCGGTTGAGGACATTTTCTCAATTGAAGGAAGAGGTACCGTGGTTACTGGCCGTGTAGAACGTGGTTCTATCAAGGTTGGTTCTGAAATCGAAATCGTGGGTATCAAGGATACTGCTAAGTCTACCGTTACCGGAGTTGAGATGTTCAATAAGCAGCTTGACGCTGCACAGGCTGGAGACAACGCTGGTATTCTTCTCCGCGGTACTAAGAAGGAAGACGTGCATCGAGGTCAGGTTTTGGCCGCTCCCGGTTCTGTTAATCCTCACACTGAGTTCGAAGCTGAGGTTTACGTTCTCGGCAAAGACGAGGGTGGACGTCATACACCATTCTTCTCTGGCTACAAGCCACAGTTCTATGTTCGTACTACCGACGTAACTGGTGAAGTTACCTTGGCTGACGGAGTAGAGATGGTTATGCCGGGCGACACCGCTACTTTCAAAGTAAAACTGGTAGCTCCAGTTGCTCTTGAAGAGAAGCAGTCATTTGCTATCCGCGAGGGTGGTAAGACTGTAGGAGCGGGTGTCGTAACTAAAATTGTTGCATAGCAACAATTTAGGGAACAGGGACTAGGGTGCAGGGATAAGTGGCGCTTCGCGCCCTACTTCCCCAACCTAAACCCTAAACCCTAAACCCTAAACCCTATAAACTATGGCAACTGCAACAAAGAAAACCGCTAAGCGCGCAACTAAAAAGGAAGCCGCACCCTCTGATCTTCAGAAGCTGCGCATCCGTGTCCGTGCTTACGAACATAAGATATTGGACGCTTCTGTGAAGCAGATAATCGACACCGCTCTTCGTTTTGATACGAAAGTAGTAGGACCGATTCCTCTTCCAACTGAAATCAAAAAGTACACCGTTAACCGCTCGACGTTCATCGATAAAGATGCGCGAGAACAATTCGAGATGCGCATGCATAAGCGTGTCCTCGACATACTCAACCCGAGCGCGAAGGTAGTGGAGGCTCTTACGAACCTCTCACTTCCATCTGGAGTATCTATTGACGTAAAGATGTCCTAAACTTCCAAAATGAGCGAATTTGCATTCGCTTCAGTCGAAGCCCTTCCGCGTCGTATATCCGTATACGCCTTGGTCGGGTTCTCCCTCCAGCGAAAGCAACTTCATCTCATTTTGGAAGTTTAGAAGTTGCCATTTAGAAAATCTATAACGAAAAACGCCGCGGCTTTAGCCGCGGCCCGTTTAGTTTTTGTTATTAAAAATAAAACGCCCGACGAGTTTCCACTCGCCGGGCCTTTTTGCTGGATTTAACCTACCAGCGCGGGGTTTCCTTAGGCCTCGTAGTCCTAAGGAAACCAGTTGAGGAAGAACAGATGTCGTCCGAAGGTTGTTAATGGCCTTTTTCCAACTTCATGTTTTCCCACAATATTCTCCAAGCGGACGCGTTTCCTAAAGAGCAAGTTAGTGTCCGCGACTACCCGCTCTTTCTGTATATTGCTTCTGTTCTGGAAAAATCGCAAGGGCTAAGGTGTGAATTATTTCGTTTATGTTATATTGGCCACGTGAAAAAAGACAAATCAAAGTCAGAAAAAGTCTATATTTATGGCCGTCATGCTCTCGTGGAGGCTCTTCATAATGCTCCGCATACCATTAAGAGTGTATTCTTGGAGCGGGCTGAAGAAGAGGCTGAAATAGTAGAGCTAGCTAGCAAAAGTAATATCCCAGTGAAGCAGCTTGGCGGCAGCGAATCTAGAGCGGTGGGAAGGGAGGCTGTTCATCAAGGTATCATCAGCGTTTTCAATCCTGACGCGCTGTTTGTTGATTTTAAAAAGTTTTTAGCTGACTTGGATATATCCAAAAATCCAGCCATTGCCATTTGCGCGGAAGTTCAAGACCCACACAACCTCGGCGCCATCGTGCGCTCTGCCGCCGCGCTGGGTCTAGCTGGAGTTATTATTCCAGAACATCGCCAAGTGTCGGTAACTGGTACGGTGGTTAAGACTTCAGTCGGAATGGTTTTCCGTGTGCCGATTGTGCGGGTGGGCAATGTCAATCAGACTCTGCGGGAACTTAAAGACAAGGGCTTTTGGATTTACGGACTCGATATGGAAGGCGAGTCTCTGATTGAAACAAAGTTTGATAGGCCAAGCGCTTTCGTAGTGGGCAACGAAGGCTCAGGTATTCGCGAGAAATCTCTCGAACTTTGCGATCACAAACTCTCTATCCCGATGCACTCACGCGCGGAGTCTCTCAACGCCGCCGTCTCCGCCGCGGTAGTTTTCTATGAATGGAGCCGCCAAAACCCAAATCATCTCAAATAAGCACGGATAGTACCTTCTGAAAACACGAGTAATTTTGGCTGCGGCCAAAATTCGCTATGCTCGACTTCGGTCTGCGCAATGTTTTCAGAAGGTACTATCCGTGCTTAACTAGGGAAATATATGTTAAAACACGAAGACATCATCACAGCTCCTTGGGCCGACTACGAATTGCTTGATTCAGGCGATGGTCGCAAGCTTGAGCGCTTTGGCAAAATAATCACCGACCGACCAGACACCCAGGCGATTTGGTCGCCCTTGAAGCCCGAGCTTTGGAAAAAGGCCTTAGGCAAATTCACCTTTGAAGTCAAAGACGGCCGTTGGCGCCTCGACCCAGAAACCCCAGTCGACTGGAAAGTTATTTTCAAAGACCTTACCTTCCAGCTCCACTTCACTTCCTTTAAGCACGTGGGCCTTTTTCCGGAACACGCCAGTCAGTGGGATTTTATTAAAGAGCAGTTGGGGAAGGTGAAAAAGGGGGAGGAGAAGCCGAATGTACTCAACCTCTTTGGCTACACCGGCGCGGCCACCTTGGCGGCCGCCTCCGCCGGAGCCAAGGTTACCCACGTTGATTCTTCCAAACAATCAACAGAATGGGCTAGCGAAAACGCTAAAGCTTCTGGAATTGAAGACGGTATTCGTTGGATTGTGGATGACGCGGCCGCCTTCGTAAAGAGGGAGGTGAAGCGGGGAGTGAAATATGAAGGTATTGTACTCGACCCACCGGCTTTCGGCCGAGGTGCCAAAGGTCAGGTGTGGCATATCGAGGACGACCTCGTGCCGCTTCTCTACAACCTCAAAGAAATCCTCTCTGATAAGCCCGGCTCCTTCGTCGTTCTATCTGGTTACGCTGCTGGCTTCACCCCGCAAGCTTTCTCTCAGGCAGTAGAAAGTGTATTTGGTGACAAAATCAAAGGCACTTTCGGTTCACTTTCAATTCAAGAATCTGCCTCATCTCGACTCCTCCCAACCGGGATTTATGTGCGGTTTGAAA